>JBDHSE010000165.1:0-6608 GCA_039807955.1 Ideonella sp.
TCGTGCCCTTCTCGCCGTTCTTCTCGCCGTCCGCATCGTCCGCACTGCGAGAGTCGCGCCCGGCGAACGGCAGCAAGCCCTCGTTGACGCCGGCCAGCCAAACGTGCGCCCACTCGAGGCCCTTGGCCGCGTGCAAGGTCGACAGCGTCAGCACCTCGCGCTCGTCGCCGCGTTCGGCGAGGCTTGCGACGATGCTGATCGTCTGCGCCACATCCAGCAGGCTCTTCGCCTCGGACTCGAAGCGGCCGCCGTCTTCGGTCAGCTCGCCGCCGCAGCGGCGCGCGACCCAGTCGACGAAATCGAGCACGTTGGACCAGCGCGCGGCGGCGAGCTTTTCGCTGTCCTCGCCGTCGTGCAGGTGCTGCTCGTAGGCGATGTCGGCGAGCCATTGCAGCAGCAGCGCCCGCGCATCCGGTGCGCCGCGCGTGTGGCGCGCCTTGTACTCGAACTCGTTCACATAGCGGCCGAACTCGTGCAGCATGCCGACCGCCTTGCGCGGCAGCGCGGCGTCGAGGCTGGGCGCGAAGAGCGCTTCGAACAGGCTCGTCTTGAAGCGCGCGGCGAACTCGCCGAGGCCGGCGAGCGTCTGGTGGCCGATGCCGCGCTTCGGGCTCGTCACGGCGCGCCCGAAGGCGGTGTCGTCGTCGGGGTTGACGACGAGGCGCAACCAGGCGCACAGGTCGCGGATCTCGGCGCGGTCGAAGAAGCTCTGCCCGCCCGAGACCTTGTACGGGATCTGCGCCGCGCGCAGCTTCTGCTCGAACGCCCGCGCCTGGTGGTTGGCGCGGTAGAGGATCGCGAAGTCCCCGTAGCCGATGCGGTCGCCGCCCGCCGCGCGCAGCGCCTGGACGCGGGCGACGGCGCGCTCGGCCTCGTGCTCCTCGCCGTCGCATTCGACGACCGCGACCGGCTCGCCGGCGCCGAACTCGCTCCACAGCTTCTTTTCGTACAGCTTCGGGTTGTTCGCGATCACGGCGTTGGCGGCGCGCAGGATCGCGCCGGTCGAGCGGTAGTTCTGCTCGAGCGCGATCACCTTCAGCGCCGGAAAGTCCTGCGCCATGCGGGCAAGGTTTTCTATCGTCGCGCCGCGCCAGCCGTAGATGCTCTGGTCGTCGTCGCCGACCGCGGTGAAGCGCGGCTCTTGCGGGTCCGCCAGCAGCTTCAGGAGTTCGTACTGCGTCGCGTTGGTGTCCTGCACCTCGTCGACGAGCAGGTAGCGCAGCATCGCCTGCCACTTCGCGCGCGCCTCGGCGTCCGTCTGCAGCAGCTTCACCGGCAGGCCGATCAGGTCGTCGAAGTCGACCGCCTGAAACGCGGCGAGGCGCTCCTCGTAGCGCTGCATCACCTGCTGCGCGACGCGCTCGCCGTCGTTCGCCGGCTCGACCTGCGCGCTTGCGAGGCCACGGTTCTTCCAGCCGCCGATCGCCCACTGCCAGCGCCGCGCGAGCGCGTTGTCGGTCGTCGCGCCGGCGTCCTTCAACACGGCGAGCACGTCGTCGCTGTCGAGGATCGAGAACCGGGGCTTCAAGCCGATGCGCTCGCCGTCGCTGCGCAAGATGCGAACGCCGAGCGCATGGAAGGTGCTGACGACGAGGCTAGATGCCGCACGCGCGCCGACGATCGTCCTTGCCCGCTCGCGCATCTCCTGCGCCGCCTTGTTCGTGAACGTGATCGCCGCAATCTGCCCCGGCGCGTAGCCCGCCTGCAGCAGCCGGGCGATCTTGTGCACGATGACGCGCGTCTTGCCCGAGCCGGCGCCGGCGAGCACGAGGCAGGGGCCCTCGAGGTGATGGACCGCGGCAAGTTGGGCCGGATTGAGGCTGTCGGGCATGGGGCGGCAGATCATAGCCATGGCGCCGCGCCGCCACTGTGGTAGGCGCGCAGCTCGACTTCGCCTGCAGACAGGCACACCGCTTCGATGCCATTTCGATGGCATGCTATGTCCCATGCGAACCACCATCGACGCTGCAGGGCGAATCGTCGTGCCCAAGTCCTTGCGCCAGACACTCGGCCTCGAAGCCGGGCAGGAGCTCGAGATCCGAGCGCGTGACGGACGTCTCGAGATCGAGATCGCTGCGACGCCCATGAACCTGCACCGGCGCGGCAAGGGCGTGGTCGCGGTTCCCGAAACCCCGCTGCCCACGCTCACTGCCGAACAGGTGCGCGAAACGCTGGAGCGCGTGCGCCGATGATGCTGAAGGCGGCAGACACCAGCGTGGTCATCGCCGCGTTCGCCCCCTGGCACGAGCACCACGAGCCGGCGCGGCGCGTACTGGACGGCGGCGTGCGGCTGATCGAACACTGCGCGCTGGAAGCGAACTCGGTCCTCACGCGCCTGCCGCCGCCGCACCGCTGCCCGAGTGTCGTGGCGCGCGACTTTCTGCGCAGCCGGTTTGCGCAGCCGCTGCTTCGGCCGAGCGCCCCCGCCTATCGGGTCTTCGTGTTCGGCCTGCCGGAACACGCGGTGACCGGCGGCGCGGCGTACGACGCGCTCGTCGCCGCGACGGCAGCCGCCTGCGGCGCCGAGCTCGTCACCTGCGACCGGCGTGCGGCGGCGGTCTACGACAGCTACGGTGTTCGGGCCAGGTTTCTGATCTGATAGGGGGTCTTCCTCTGCAGTTCGAGGGTTCGGACCGCGCCGGCTGGCGCGCTGCCGAGGACACATCGGATCGGAAATTCGCGGAATGGACAGCCTCATCGCACGCGTCCCGCAGCGCCGGCAACAAGCGCTCGACCTCGCGTTCTGGCGCTCGCGCACCATGGCCGAGCGCATCGCCGCCGTCGAGGTCTTGCATACGCAGGCGGCGGCCCGATCACCAGATGCTGAACCGCGACTTCAAAGAGTTTACCGCGTTGCTCGACGCACGGGGCGTTGACTGCCTCGTCGTCAGCGGCTATGCGCTCGCCGCGCACGGACACCCGCGCTACACCGGCGACATCGACTTCTGGGTGCGGCCGGATGCGGACAACCTCGAGCGACTGCTCGCGGCCCTGCACGAGTTCGGGTTCGGCTCGCTCGGACTCGGGAGCGGTGACTTCACCGCGGATACGGTCGTGCAACTGGGTCGTCCGCCGCGGCGCAGCGCCCTGCTGACCGCGATCGATGGCGTGAGCTTCGCGGAATGAATCGCCGCGGCCGGGCGATCCCTCTGCCGACGGCGCGTCAAGTACCGCCGACGAACGGGTTGCTGCGCCGCTCTTGGCCGAACGTGCTCTCCGGCCCGTGGCCGGGGATGAAGACGGTGTCGTCGCCCATCGGCCACAGGCGTTCGGTGATGCTCGAGATCAGCGTCTCGTAGTTGCCGCCGGGGAAGTCGGTGCGGCCGATGCTGCCGGCGAACAGCACGTCGCCGACGAAGGCGCGCTTGGCTTCGGCGCTGTGGAAGACGACGTGGCCCGGCGTGTGGCCGGGGCAATGGCGCACCGCGAGCACGCTTTCGCCGACCTGCACCGTGTCGCCGTCGTGCAGCCAGCGCGTCGGAGAGAACGGCTCGGCCGGCGCGAAGCCGAACTGCAGCGCCTGCTGGCGCAGGCCGTCGATCCAGAACTGGTCGCCCGGGTGCGGGCCGACGATCGGCAGCCCCATCTCGCGCGCAAGCGTGCCGGCGCCGCCCGCATGGTCGATGTGCGCATGGGTGAGCAGGATCTGCACGAGCCTGACGCCCAGGCGTTCGACCTCGGCGCGGATCTCGGGCAGATCGCCGCCGGGGTCGATGACGGCGCCTTGCATCGTCCGGTCGCACCAGACGATCGAGCAGTTCTGCTGGAAGGGGGTGACGGGCAGGGTGTGGTAGCGAAGCATATGGATGCATTGTCCGGCATCGCCGATCGGGCTCGGCGCCGCGTCCGGCGCAGTAGGATGCGCGCCAGCCATGCGCAGACATCCGACTTCGCTGCCGCCATCGCCATCCGGCGGCGACGCCAAAGAGGTGCTCGGCGTGGCCACGTCCGAGGCCCATCGCGTGCTCGGCTGGATACTGAACGTGCTGGTGGTGGCGCTGCCGGCGATGCTGGTCGGCGAGTGGCTCGGCACCGCCAAGCCGATCGAGCTGACGGTGTTCGGCGCGCTGAGCGTGTGGGTCGTGCTGCTGACGCTGGCGCACCGGCGCGGCCGCGACCGCCTCGCGATCGGCGGCCTGATCGTCGGCATGATCGTCGCGACCGCCCTGTTCGGCATCTCGTTCGGCTCGGTGCGCACCGTCGGCAGCATGGCGCTGGCCGGGGCGATCGTCGTCGCCGGCATCTTTCTCGACGTGCGCACATTGGTCGCGACGCTGTGCGCCTGCTCGGCCGTCGTCGGCGGCCTGATCGCGGCGCAGAACATGGGCTGGCTGGCGCCGCCGCGCTACGAAGTGACGCCGGTGCACTGGTTCGAGTACACGGTCGTCCTCGGCACGATCGCGATGGGGGTCTGGTTCGCGCGCCGGGTCGCCGTCAACGCCGGCGTGCGCGCGCAGGCCGGCGAGGCAAGGCTCGCCGCGGTGCTGCGCAACGCGCCGTTCGCGCTCGTCGTCTCGGCGGTCGACGGCGCGCGCATCCTCGAGGTCAACGCCGCCTACGAGCGCACCTTCGGCCTGCGGCGCGAGGATGCGGTCGGCCGCACGTCGGCCGAGCTGGGGTTGTGGACCGACCCGGCGCAGCGCAGCGCGATGATCGAGACGGTGCTGCGCGAGCGGCGCGTCGCCAACGTCGCGGTGCGCCTGCGCCGCACCAGCGGCGAAGAGTTCGACGCCCTGCTGTCGAGCGAACTGGTCGACAGCGCCGGCCAGCAGGTGCGGGTGACGACGGTGGTCGACGTGAGCGCCGAGAACCAGGCCCGACGCGCGCTCGAAGCGAGCGAAGCGCGGTTTCGCCGGCTGTTCGACGAGACGCCGGTCGCCGCGCTCATCACGAGCTACCCCGAAGGCCGGATCACGCTGTGCAACGACGCGTTCGCCGATCTCGTCGGGCGCACGCGCGAGGCGCTCGTCGGCCATACCGTCGTCGGCCTCGGCCTGTGGCACGACGCAAGCGAGCGCGAGGAGGCGTTCGCGCGGCTGCAGCGCGAAGGCATCGTGCGCAACCAGCCGCTGCGCGTGCGGCACACCGACGGCGCGCTGCGCCACTGCCTGCTGAACTGGGTGTTCATGGAGATCGCGGGCGAGCGCTTCATCCTCGGCCAGATGGTCGACCTGACGGCGCGCCTCGCCGCCGAGCAGGCCTTGCGCGAACTCGCCGCGGGGCTCGAGGCCAGAGTGCGGGAGCGCACTGCCGAACTCGCGGCGAGCAATGCGGCGCTCGCCGAGGCGCGCGACGCCGCGCTGACGGCGAGCGAGGCCAAGAGCCGCTTCGTCGCCAACGTCAGCCACGAGATCCGCACGCC
The DNA here is from genome assembly GCA_039807955.1 of Ideonella sp. Lineage (GTDB taxonomy): Bacteria > Pseudomonadota > Gammaproteobacteria > Burkholderiales > Burkholderiaceae_C > CAIKUF01. The sequence goes on from JBDHSE010000165.1 coordinate 5,363, forward strand.
GCTCAACGCGATCGTCGGCTTGACCGATCTCGCGTTGCGCAGCCCCGAGCCGGCCGCGCAGGTGCAGGACCAGCTGCGCAGGGTCAGGCAGGCGGCGCTCGCGCTGCTCGAGATCATCAACAGCATCCTCGACTTCTCGAAGATCGAAGCCGGCCGGCTGCAGATCGAGCACGCGGCCTTCGACCTCGACCGCGTGCTCGAATCGGTGCAGGCGATGGTCGGCATTGCCGCGGCCGACAAGGGCCTCGCGCTGCGCATCGACGTGCCGGCGCAACTGCCGCGCGAGCGCGTCGGCGACGCGTTGCGGCTGACCCAGGTCCTCGTCAACCTCGCCGGCAACGGCGTCAAGTTCACCGCCAGCGGCGGCGTGACGATCGAAGTCGGCGCCGCTGCGGGCGCGAACGACGGTGGCGAGCGTCTGCGCTTCGCGGTGCACGACACCGGCATCGGCATCGCGCCCGGCATGCGCCAGCACCTGTTCGAGCCCTTCACCCAGATCGACAGCGCGACGACGCGGCGCTTCGGCGGCACCGGCCTGGGCCTCGCGATCTCGCGCGACCTGGTGCGCGCGATGGGCGGCGAGATCGACGTCGAGAGCGAGGAAGGCAGGGGCAGCAGCTTCGCCTTCACGCTGGCGCTGCCGCGCGCGGCGCCAACCGCATCGGCACAGGCGCCGATCCCGGCTGGCGGCAACGTCCAGGCGCTGCGCGGCCGGCGCATCCTGCTCGCCGAGGACAACGAGCTCAACCAGCTCGTCGCGCGCGGCTATCTCGAGGACCTGGCCGGCGCCACGCTGCGCGTCGTCTCGACCGGCGCCGAGGCGCTCGATGCGCTGCGCGACGAGCGCTTCGATCTGGTGCTGATGGACGTGCAGATGCCGGTGATGGACGGCTACGAGGCGACGCGCCGGCTGCGGCTGGACCCGCGCAACGCCCGCCTGCCGGTGATCGCGATGACGGCACACGCCCAGCCAAGCGACCGCGAGCGCAGCCTCGCCGCCGGCATGAACGGCCACCTGACGAAGCCGTTCGAGGCGCGCGAGCTGTTCGCAACGCTCGCTGCTGCGCTCGAGCAGGCGTACGGCTGATACCAAACCGCGTTCAATGGATTGGATATGCTCTCCCACTTGTGGGAGAGGGGGCAAGACAGGCCACCGCGTTCCTGGACGGTTGAACCTATTTTCCTCAGTTAGCCCGTCGCTGCGGCGGCGTGTGGCGTCGCGCGTGGCTGCTTGCAAGCCAGCATT
>JBDHSE010000166.1:0-6599 GCA_039807955.1 Ideonella sp.
AAGGACTACAAGCTGATCTTCGTCGGCGACGCGACGATGAGCCCGTACGAGATCCTGCAGCCCGGCGGCAGCGTCGAATACAACAACGAGGAGGCCGGCGCCGAATGGCTGCAGCGCCTGACGAACGCGTTCCCGAAGTTCGCCTGGATCAACCCCGAGCCGCAGGGCGTATGGCCCTACCGCCAGAGCATCTCGATCGTCCAGCAGCTGATGAACCATCGCATGTTCCCGCTCACGCTGCCGGGGCTCGAAGGAGCGATGCGCCTGCTGTCGAAATGACGCCCGCGCGCGGCCGGTCACGATGAGCCTCGCGCTGCGCGCGGCGCTCGCCTGCGCCGCCGCCTTGCTGCTCGCCGGCTGCGCGGGCCCTGGCCAGTTGTTCGAGCCGCTGCGCGGCGAGCTGGCGGCCGAAGCGGCCGACGCCGCCGACGAGGACGAGGCGCCGCCCGCGCCGCCCGAGGCCGATGTCTACCGCCTCGAGATCGACGCCCCCGAGCCGCTGCACACGCTCTTCGAGCGCCACCTCGACCTGTCGCGGTTTCGCGATGCGCGCGTCGCCGGTGCCGTGACAAGGCTCGAGCTGGACCGCCTGATCGCCGCCGCGCCGGCCCAGGCGCGCGCGCTCGCCGAGACCGAGGGCTACTTCGACGCCCGGGTCAGCGTCTCGCGCGACAGCGCCGACGTGCCGCTCGTTCGCGTCGAAGCCGTTCCCGGGCCGCGGGCGCTGATCGCGGCGGTCGACATCGCTTTCGAAGGCCCGCTGCACGACGCCGCCGCGGCGGGCGACGCTGCCGCGCGCCGCACGATCGCGATGGTCGAGGCCGCCTGGCCGCTTGCGCAAGGCAACGCCTTCTCGCAGTCGGCCTGGACCGGCGCGAAGAACAGCACGCTCGCGCGGCTGCAGGGCGCGGGCTACCCGCTCGCGCATTGGGGCGAGACGGCAGCGACGGTCGATACCGCCGACCACCGCGTGAAGCTCAGGCTCGTCGCCGACAGCGGGCCGCTCTTTCGCGTCGGCCACCTGCGCATCGAGGGTCTTTCGCGCTACGAGGAGACGGTGGTGCGCAACCTGCTCGACTTCGAGCCCGGCGCGCCGTACTCCGAAGACCAGCTCGCCGCCTGGCAGCGCCACCTGCAGCGCTCCGAGCTGTTCGAGGCGGCGTCGGTCACGCTGCTCGTCGAGGCCGACCACGCCGACGACGCGACGGTGCTCGTCACCGTCAAGGAGCACAAGCTGCAGCAGGCGACCGTGGGCGTCGGCTACAGCACCGACACCGGGCCGCGGGCGACGCTCGACCACATGCTGCGCCGGCCGTTCGGCTGGGACGTGACGGTGACGAACAAGCTCGAGGTCGGCGGCGCGAGGAACGCCTGGAACGGGCAGGTGATCTCGCACCCGCTGCCGAACCACTACCGCAACCTGGTGTCGGCCGGCTACGAGCGGCTCGACCTGAACGACGAGTTGCGCACCTCCGGCAACGTTCGCCTCGGCCGCACCCAGGACACCGACGAATTCGCGCGCCAGTACTTCGCCGCCGTGCAGGGCGCGAAGGTCGAAAGCGCTGCGCCGACGACGTCGGCGTGGGCCGCGACGCTCAACTACAACGCCGTGCTGCGCCGCATCGACAGCATCGCGCTGCCGACGCGCGGCTGGGTGCTCTCGGCCGAGACGGCCGCCGGCTACACGTTCGACACGACCGCGAGCAACGGCACGCTCGGCCGCCTGCTCGGCCGGGTGACGGCGTACCACCCGCTGTCGCAGCGGCTCCTGGTGCAGGGCTACCTGGAGCTCGGCGAGGTCTTCGCGCGGTCTGAGACTGGCATCCCGGACACGTTGCTCTTTCGCGCCGGCGGCCAGGATTCGGTGCGCGGCTACGACTACCGCTCGCTCGGCCCGATCGTCAACGGCGTCGTCGCGAGCGGACGCATGCTGTTCACGTCGAGCATCGAGATTTCGACGCCGATCTCGCAGCGCATCCCTTCGCTGTGGGGCGCGTTCTTCGTCGACGCCGGCAACGCGGCGAACCAGTGGTCGGACCTGAAACCGGTCATCGGCGTCGGCCCCGGCATCCGCTGGCGCAGCCCGGTCGGCGCGCTGCGCGTCGACCTCGCCTACGGGCTCGACGATCGCAGCTGGAAGCTGGAAGTCAGCCTCGGCATCGCACCCTGAGCGCGGCATGAGCGAAACCGAATCCCCCGCGCCGCAGGCGCAGCAGCCTGAACCGCCGCCGGCCGCGCAGCCCGAGCCGGCGCCGCGCAGGCGCAGTGCCGCGCTGCGCTGGGCCGGTGCCCTCGCCTGGACGCTGGTGCCGATCGTGCTCGGCCTCGCGCTGCTGTGGGCGGCGCTGTGGTGGATGCTTAACGACGAACGCGGCACGCGCTTGCTGCTCTACGTCGTGCCCGGCGTCAACGCGACGGCGACGCGCGGCAGCCTGGTCGGCGACTTCGCCGCCGAGCGCATCGAGATCGCGCTGCCGGGCGCGGCGGCCGACCGCATCGTCATCAGCGGTCTTCGCTGGAGCGGCCTCGCACTCGGCTGGCCGCAGGCCGAGACGAGCTGGCTGCGAATCCGCGCCGACCACCTGCAGGCCGATCGCGTCGACGTGCGGATCGAAAGCGACCCCGACGCGCCGCCGCTCACCTTGCCGCTCGGTCTGTCGCTGCCGGTCGAGCTCGAACTGCCGGCGCTGCATTTCGGCGCGGTCTACGCGACGGCGCTCGGCGACGAGCCGCTGCGCGACCTGCGCGGAAGCCTCGTCCTCGGCGCCGAGCGTGGCGCGGCGCACCGGCTCGACAATCTCGGCTTCGCCTGGGACCGCGTCGTCGTCAGCGGCGATGCGCACATCGCGACCGCGAGGCCGTTCGAAGTCGCTGCCAAACTCGCGATCGCGCCCGGCGCAACGAACAACACCCTCGCGCCGTTCGACGCAACGCTCGCGGTGCACGGCCCGCTTTCGCGCCTCGAGTTGCAGGCGACGCTGCGCGGCGCATCGGCGCAGGCCGGCGCGACGCCGCAGACGCTAGACCTCGACGCGACGCTCGCGCCGTTCGCGCCGTGGCCGATCGCCGCGTTGCAAGCGCAGACGCAGGCGCTCGACCTCGGCGCGCTGATGAGCGGCGCGCCGCGCACCGCGCTCGGCGGCACGGTCGAGGTCGACAGCGTCGCCTTCGACAAGCCGGCGACGATCGCGGTAAAGCTCGACAACACCCGCGCCGGCCGCGCCGACGAGGGCTTGCTGCCGGTCCGCTCGCTGCGCGCCGAGCTGGGAGCGCGGCCGGACGACCTCGAGACCGTCGAGGTGCGCCAGCTCGCGCTCGAACTCGGCACGGCGCGCGAGCGCGGCGGCAGCGTCAGCGCAAGCGGGCACTGGACGCCAACGCGAACGCAGCTCGACCTCGAGCTGGCCGGCCTCGCGCCGCGCGTGCTCGACCAGCGCGCGCCGGCAATGCAGCTCGCCGGCAGCGTCCGCCTGGAGGCCGACGACTGGCCGACGGCGAGCGCGACATCCACGCTGCCGCCCGAACCGCGTTTCGCGCTGCGCGGCCGCATCGACGGCCGGCTGCAAAACGCCGGGCGCGTCGAAGCGGCGCAGCTCGAGATCGACGCGAGCGCGACGCCGGAGCGCATCACCATCCGGCAGGCGAACGCGCGCTCGGGCGCGGCGCGCGCCGAGTTGACCGGGCAGGCGCTGCGCCAGCCGAGCGGCGCGTGGCAGGTGACGAGCCAGGGCCGGCTCGCCGATTTCAACCCCGCCATCTGGTGGCCCGGAACGCCGGGGTCGGCGTGGCAGACCGGCAGCCACAGCCTGAACGGCACGCTCGACGCCACGCTGCTCGTCGCCGCCGCAGCGAACGCCACGCTGGCAGCGCAAATGGCGCAGGCGCAGGGCCAGGCGACGCTGCGCATCGCCGAAAGCACGCTTGCCGGCAAGCCGATCGCGGGCGAGGTGACGGTGGACGCTGCGCGCGGCGCTGGCCTCGCGGTGCAGGGCAAGCTCACGCTCGCGAGTGCGGAAATCGGCGTCCAGGGCCGGCTCGCCGCCGACGCCGCGAACGACCACTGGGAGATCAGCGCGCACGCCGCCGACCTCGCCCCGCTCGCGCCGCTCGTGCAGCTTGCGCGCGAGCCGGGCAGCACGATCCCCGCGCTGGCCGGCAGCGCCGACGCCAGCGCGCGCATCGACGGCCGCTGGCCGGCGCTGACGAGCCGCGGCAGCCTCGAGCTGAAGGACGTGAAGGCGAACACCTGGCGCGCCGAAAGCGCCGCGCTGCGATGGACGCTCGGCAGCACGCCCGGCGCGCCGCTCGACGTCAGGCTCGAGGTCGCGCAGGCCGGCGCCGGCGCGCGCCGGCTCGACAAGCTCGGCGCGTCGCTGCAGGGCACGCTTGCGAAACACAGCATCGCGATCGATGCCGAAAGCCCGCTGCGCCCGCCGCTGTGGCTCGATCAGTTGCACGGCGCCCCGGGCAAGCCGTCCGACGGCACGGTGGCGATGCTGCGCGCCAGCGGCAGCCTGAACTTCGACCCCGCCTGGCAGCAGCCGATCGAGTGGAGCGGCCGGCTCGACGACCTGCAGGCGCGCCGCCGCGGCAGCGACACCCAGGTGCCCTGGTTTCGCAGCAAGGACTTCGACATCGCGGCCCGCTACGACCCGCTGACCGCGACGCCGCAGTTGACGCTCGGCCCCGGCCGCGCGGCGCTGCCCAACTTCGCGCTGCGCTGGAGCGAGCTGCGCCTGCGCGGCGGCGAGACGCCGGCGGCCGAGATCCAGGCCGAGGTCGAACCGTTCGCCGTCGCCCCGCTGCTGGCGCGGCTGCAGCCCGCGTTCGGCTGGAGCGGCAACCTCGTCGTCGGCGGCAGGATCGACGTGCGCAGCGCGCCGAGCTTCTCGGCCGCGATCGAGTTCGGCCGCATCAGCGGCGACCTGAGCGTGAAGGAGGAGGTCGAGACGCACCCGCTCGAGCTGACCGACCTGCGCATCGCGCTCGACGCGAGCGACGGCGTCTGGCACTTCACGCAGGCGCTCGCCGGCCGCAAGCTCGGCGCGATGGCCGGCGCGGCGACGGTGCGCACCGACGCGAAAGCGATCTGGCCGCCGGCCAGCGCGCCGCTGCAGGGCGTGATGGAACTGCGCATCGCCGACCTCGCCGCCTGGGGCGCCTGGGTGCCGGCCGGCTGGCGGCTGCGCGGCGCGCTGCACGCGAGCGCTTCGTTCGGCGGCAAGTTCGGCGCGCCCGAGTTCACCGGGTCCGTCGAAGGAAGCAACCTTGGCGCGCGCAACCTGCTCGAAGGCATCGAGCTGAAGGACGGCGAACTGCAGATCGCGCTCGAAGGCGACACCGCGCGCATCGTCAAGCTGCACGCGCGCGGCGGCGAAGGCAGCGTCGAGGTGACCGGCGGCGCGGCCTTCGGTGCCAGGCCGCAGGCCGACCTGCGCATCGCCGCCGACAAGCTGCTGCTGCTCGGGCGCGTCGATCGCCAGCTCGTCGTCAGCGGCGGCGCGACGCTGCACATCGACCCCGGGCGGCTCGCCGTCGACGGCCGCTTCGCCGCCGACCGCGGCCTCTTCGACGTGAGCCGCGGCACCGCACCGCGGCTCGGCAACGACGTCATCGTGCTGCGCGAGGCGGCGCCCGAGCCGTCGGCCGCCAGCGCACGCGCCGCCGCCGGCGGGCGCGACGTCGACGTGAAGCTCGCGCTCGGCCTCGGCCAGGACCTGCGCGTTCGCGGCTTCGGCCTGAACACGCTGCTGCGCGGCGACCTGCTGCTGACGACGCCCGGCGGACGGCTCGCCGTCAACGGCACCGTCAACGCCTACCGCGGCACCTACAAGGCCTACAACCAGAACCTGCGCATCGCGCGCGGATCGATCATCTTCACCGGCGCGCCGGAGAACCCGCGGCTGGACATCCTCGCGCTGCGGCCGAACCTCGACGTCAACGTCGGCGTCGCGATCAGCGGCACGGCCGCCGTGCCGCGCATCAGCCTGTACTCCGAGCCCGACATGCCCGACACCGACAAGCTGTCGTGGCTCGTCCTCGGACGCGCGCCGGACAACCTCGGCGGCTCCGACATCGCGCTGCTGCAGGCGGCGGCCACCGCGCTCTTGGCCGGCGAAAGCGACCGCTCGGCGTCGCTGACGCAACTGATCGGCCTCGACGCCTTGTCGGTGCGCCAGAGCAACGAAGGTGAAGTGCGCGACACCGTCGTCAGCGTCGGCAAGCAGTTGAGCCGGCGCTGGTACATCGGCTACGAACGCAGCCTGAACTCGGCCGCCGGCAACTGGCAGCTGATCTACCGCCTCGCGCAGCGCTTCACATTGCGGCTGCAGGCCGGGATCGACAACTCGGTCGACCTGATCTGGACCTGGCGTTGGGATTGATGCCGGTTCGCGTTCAACCGTCCAGGAACGCGGTGGCCTGTCTTGCCCCCTCTCCCGCTGGGCGGGAGGGCTGGGGTGAGGGTGGGCGCGGCTCGCATCGCCCTCACCCCAGCCCTCACCCACAAATGGGAGAGGGAGCATATCCAATCCATTGAACGCGGTTTGGTATGAGTCCGGCGCTGGTGCCGCCGGTGTGGCGGTGAACCGCCTTCAGGG
>JBDHSE010000167.1:0-6595 GCA_039807955.1 Ideonella sp.
ATCGACGAGATCGACAAGGCCGACATCGAATTCCCGAACGACCTGCTGCGCGAGATCGACCGCATGGAGTTCTACGTCTACGAGACGCGCGAACTCGTGAAGGCGAAGCACCGCCCGCTCGTCTTCATCACGTCGAACAACGAGAAGGAGCTGCCTGACGCCTTCCTGCGCCGCTGCTTCTTCCACTACATCAAGTTCCCCGACGCGCAGACGATGCAGTCGATCGTCGACGTCCACTTCCCGAAGCTGAAGAAGGAACTGCTCGCCGCCGCGCTGAAGAGCTTCTACGACGTGCGCAACCTGCCCGGGCTGAAGAAGAAGCCGAGCACGTCCGAACTGCTCGACTGGCTGAAGCTCCTCGTCGCCGAGGACATCCCGCTCGAGGTGCTGCAGAGCAAGGACGACAAGGTGACGGTGCCGCCGCTCGTCGGCGCACTGCTGAAGAACGAGCAGGACGTGTCGCTGTTCGAGAAGCTCGTTTTCATGCAGCGGCACAACAGATGAACGACTGCGTCGCTCATGCGTTGGGGCGAAGGCTGACTTCGCAGCGCGAAGTCAAGGCCCGAAGGGCCGGCCGCAGCCACAACCTCCGCGACGCAGTCGTTCATCGGTTGCGGCGAAGGCTGACTTCGCAAAGCGAAGTCAAGGCCCGCAGGGCCGGCCGCAGCCACAACGCAAGCCGGCTCGGCGCATGACCTGGCTCGAACCGCTGACGCTGAGCGGAAAGCACGCGACGCTCGAGCCGCTGGCGCGCGAACATGCGGCGGGGCTCGCCGACGCGGTGCGCGACGGCGAGCTGTGGAAGCTCTGGTACACCTCGGTTCCGAAGCCCGAGGGCATCGAAGCCGAGATCGAGCGCCGCCTCGCGCTGCAGGCCGCCGGCTCGATGCTGCCGTTCACCGTGCGCGACGCCGCAGGCCGCATCGCCGGCATGACGACCTACATGCACATCGATAGCGCGAACCGGCGCGTCGAGATCGGCTCGACGTGGTATGCGCGGCGCGTGCAGCGCACCGCGCTCAACACCGAATGCAAGTCGATGCTGCTGCGCCATGCGTTCGAGGCGCTCGATTGCATCGCGGTCGAGTTCCGCACCCACTTCTTCAACCAGCAGAGCCGGCGCGGCATCGAGCGCCTGGGCGCCAAGCTCGACGGCATCCTGCGCGCCCACCAGCGCACCGCCGACGGCAGCCTGCGCGACACCTGCGTCTACAGCATCACCGCCGCCGAGTGGCCGACGGTGAAGACCCATCTGGCCTACCAGCTCGGCAAACCGCGCTGACGCGCACCACCGTGCGCCGCCGGCAAGCGCCCTGCCTCACCCATCCAGGAGCAACCCCATGCCGGCATCCAAGACGAAGAAGAGCTTCAGCATCGAGGACCTGTGGCGCATCGAGCGCGTCAGCGGCGCCGCGCTGTCGCCCGACGGCGCGCAGGCCGTCTGCTCGGTCGCGACCCATTCGATGGCCGACAACAAGGCCGAGGCAAGCCTGTGGCTGTTGTCGACCTTCGGCGGCGGGCCGCGGCGCCTGACGCAGTGCGGCGAGAAGGACGGCCAGGCGGCGTGGTCGCCGACCGGCGACGCGATCGCCTTCGTCGCCCGCCGCGAGCAGCAGGGCAAGAAGGACGAGACGCCGCAGCTCTACCTGATCGCCCCCGACGGCGGCGAGGCGCGCCGCGCGAGCGACGTCGCGCCCGGCATCGACGCCTTCAAGTGGTTCCCCGACGGCCGGCGCATCGCCTTCGTCGCCTGGGTCTGGCCCGAGTTGCGCGGCGCGAAGGCGCAGGCCAAGAAGTGGCGCGAGTTCAAGGACCGCAAGGAGACCGCCTACGCGACCAGCGAGACGCTGTACCGCTACTGGGACCACAACCTGCCGCAGGGCCGCGTCCCGCACCTGCACGTGCTCGACACGCGAACCGGGCGCGTGCGCGACCTGTTCGAGGGGAGCAGCTATGAACTCGCGCGCGCCGAACCCGACGCCAACGGCTTCGACATCGCGCCCGACGGCCGCACGATCGTCTTCGCGTTCGACCCGTCGCCCGTCAAGCAGCTCGACAACCGCTTCGCGCTCGCCGAGATCGACGTGAGAAGCGGCGCCGTCGCGACCGTCGCGCAAGACGCCGGCTGGGACTTCGGCGCCCCGCGCTACAGCCACGATGGCCGGCGCATCGGGTTCCTGGCCAACCATCAGGCCAGGAAGCACACGATGCCGAGTCAGCTCGCGCTGCTCGAACGCGGCGGGCGCCGCGCGAAGCCCGGCTGGCGGCTGATCGCCGCCGACTGGGACCGCTCGATCGACGCGCCGCTGCGCTGGGCGGCGCACGACGACGCGCTGCTCTTCACCGCCGAGGATCGCGGCCGCCGCCACCTGTATCAGCTCGCGCTCGACGCCGCCCTGCCGCAGCCGCTCGCGCGCGGCGGCTGGGTGCAGGGCTTCGATGCGGCCGGCGACGTGATCGTCACCGTCGCCGACGCGACGCACCATCCGGCGCGCGTCCATGCGCAGCGTGCCGGCAGCGGCGAGCCGCCGCTGCGGCTCGAGCGCTTCAACGACGATCTGCTCGCGCCGTTCAGGTTCCTGCCGGCCGAGGAGGTCGAGCTGCGCGGCGCCCGCGGCGAGCCAGTGCAGATGTGGCTGACCTTCCCGCCCGGGTTCAACAACGGCGCGAAGGGCCGCAAGTATCCGCTGCTGCACTCGATCCACGGCGGCCCGCACGCCTGCACCGGCGACACCTTCCACTACCGCTGGAACTCGCAGGTCTTCGCCGCGCAGGGCTACGTCGTCGCCGGCGTCAACTACCACGGCTCGAGCAGCTTCGGCTTCGAGTTTCTGGACAGCATCACGCATCGCTGGGGCGAACTCGAACTGCAGGACGTCGAGGCTGGCACCGACTGGCTGCTCGCCCAGCCCTGGGCCGACACGCAGCGTGTCTACGCCACCGGCGGCAGCTACGGCGGCTACATGGTCGCGTGGATGAACGCCCACGTCGCGCCCGGGCGCTACAACGCCTACATCTGCCACGCCGGCTGCTTCGACTGGACGGCGATGTTCGCCGGCGACGCCTACACCTGGTTCGCCAAGGAGATCGGCGCCGACTACTGGGCCGACATGGCGAAGGTCCACTCGCAAAGCCCGCACGCCTTCGCCGCGACGATGCGAACGCCGACGCTCGTCATCCACGGCGCGCTCGACTACCGTGTGCCCGATGCCCAGGGCCTGGCCTACTACAACACGCTCAAGGCGCAGGGCGTCGATTCGCGCCTCGTCTGGTTCCCCGACGAGAACCACTGGATCCTCAAACCCCGCAACAGCAAGCTCTGGTATGAGGAGTACTTCGGCTGGCTCGAGCGGCACACGCCCAGGGCGGCAACTACAGCCGCACCTCGAAACGCTGGCCGCGCAGCGAGAAGACGACTGACTTCGGGTTGATGCGCTCGAGCATCAATCCAGGCGCGACCGTACTGCCCTCGCGCTGCAGGTCGCCGTTGACGAGCACCATCCGGCTCGCCGGCGCCGCCGAATAGACGAGGCCGCCGAGCTTCAACGCCGGCACCTGGCGCCGCACGTCGTCGGGCAGTTCGGCGAGCAGCGGAACGTGCTCGGCGGGGGTCGTCTGCGGCGTCGGCGACCCCTTCGAAGGCGGGCTCGGCGTGGCAGTCGCGCCCGATCTCGCGGCGCTTGTTGGCGCCGCAGCGGCCGGCTGTTCGGCCGGCGGCTGCGCTGCCTCGTTGCGCCGCGCGGCAGGCGCCGCCGCGACCGGCTCGCGGCTCGCGTCCGCCTTGCCGGCAGTCTCGGCAGGTGTCGGGGGCGGCGCCTTGGCCTCGCGCCGCGCGCTCGCCGGTTCGTGCGTGCCCGTTTGCGCCGGCCGGGCTGAATCGGTCTTCGGCGCCGCAGGCGCGGCTGCGACCGGTGCCGCGATCGACGCCGGTGCCGCAGGTGCGACGGCGGCCGGCGCCGGGATCGGCGGCGCAACGGTCGGCGCCGGCGCGGCGGCCATCGGCGCGGCGGCCACTGGCCCGGCGGGTGCTGCGCTGTCCGCTGCCATCCATTGCCACACGCCACCGGCGACAAGCGCAAGCACGACGCCCGCGGCGAGCCACAGCCAGGGCCTGGCGCGCCCGGCCGGCTCGGCTTCGAACGCCGCCTCGGGCAGCATGCCCTGGGCGTGCAGGTCGGGCACCGCGCCGCGGTCGCGTTCGGCGTCGGCCTTCTTCAGCGCTTCGAGGATGAACGACATCGCGGGGTCACTTCTTCGCCGGCGACGCTGCGGCCGACGGCAGCTTGGCTGTCGCAGGCGCGGATGCAGCGGTCGACAGGGGCACAGATGCAGCGGCCGACGCGGGCGCGGACGCTGCGGCGGCCGCGGACGCTGCGGCGAGCGCGGACGCCGCAGCAGATGCCGAGGCCGCAGCCGGCGCCGACGCGGCGGCAGCCGTCGCCTTGGCCGGGCGCAGCGCGTCGTAGGCCCATAGCGCGACGGCGAACAACCCCGCGCCGAGCACCGCGCCGAGCGCGACCGCCGCCGGCAGCCGCCAGCGCTGCGAAGCCGATCGCCGCTTGCGCACACGCCGCGGGCCATGCGGCTGCAGCACTTCGCGCGCCGCCTTGTCGACGATCGCCGCATCGACGACCGCGACGCCGCTCGCGTAGGCGCCGAGCAGCGCGCGGTCGCACAGCAGGTTGATGCGCCGCGGCACGCCACGCGACAGCGCGTGGATGCGCTGCACCGCGGCGCGGTCGAACGGCGCGGCGCGCGTCAAGCCGGCGACGATCAGCCGGTGGTGGATGTACTGCGCCGTCTCCTTCGCCGACAGCACCGACAGGTGGTAGCGCGCGATGACGCGCTGCGCGAGCTGCTCGAGGCCGGGGCGAGCGAGCATGTCGCGCAGCTCGGGCTGGCCGATCAGGATGATCTGCAGCAGCTTGCGCTCGGCCGTCTCGAGGTTGGTCAGCAGGCGCAGTTGTTCGAGGACGTCGGCGCTCAGGTTCTGCGCCTCGTCGATGACGAGCACGTTGTTCTGGCCGACGGCGTGGGTGCGCAGCAGGAAGTCGTTGAGCGCATCGACGTGCTGCTTCGCACTTTGCGCCGCGCCCTCGGCGCGCGGGATGCGGAACTCGTCGCAGATCGAGCCGAGCAGCTCCTCGACGGTCTGCTTCGGGTTGAAGATGTAGGCGACGTTGCAGCGCCGCGGCACGCGCTCGAGGAAGCAGCGGCACACCGTCGTCTTGCCGGCGCCGATCTCGCCCGTCAAGAGCACGAAGCCGCCGCCGCCGCGCAGCCCGTAGAGCAGATGCGCGAGCGCCTCGCGGTGCTGCGCGCTCATGAACAGGTAGCGCGGGTCGGGCGCGATCGAGAACGGCTCGTGCCGCAGGCCGAAGAACTTGGCGTACATCGAGGGCTGGATGGTAGCGGCCCGCGGCCGGCCGCCAGCCCGAAGGAGGCGCCGTTGTGGCCCGGTTCTCGCGCGTTCTGCGCTGTCAGAGCGCGGCAAGCGCGCCCGGCTATCCTTGGCGGATGCGCCGCGCGACTCCAGTGCGGCGCATCCCGGCCAAGCCGCCGGGGCAACGCGCATCCGCGCGAGGGCCGCCACCATGCTGATCAACTTCTTCTTCACGCTGCGCGCCGCGAAGCTGCCGGTCTCCGTCAAGGAGTACCTGGTGCTGCTCGAGGCGATCAAGTCGGGCGTCATCGACAGCGAGACCGAAGACGGCCACCCAGGCGTGCCGACGGTCGACAGTTTCTACTACCTGTCGCGCGCGACGCTCGTCAAGGACGAGGCGAACTACGACAAGTTCGACCGCGCGTTTGCCGCCTATTTCAAGGGCGTCGAGCTGCTGACCGACTTCACGCAGGACATCCCGCTCGAGTGGCTGCAGAAAAAGTTCGAACTCGAACTCTCGCCCGAGGAGAAGGCGGCGATCGAGAAGATGGGCTGGGACGAGCTGATGGAGACGCTGAAGAAGCGCTTCGAGGAGCAGAAGGAGCGCCACGAGGGCGGCAGCAAGATGATCGGCACCGGCGGCACGTCGCCGTTCGGCGCCTACGGCTACAACCCGCAGGGCATCCGCATCGGCCAGGACCGCGGCCGCAACAAGAGCGCCGTCAAGGTCTGGGACCAGCGCCAGTTCAAGGACTACGACGCCAACCTCGAACTCGGCACGCGCAACATCAAGGTCGCGCTGCGCCGGCTGCGCCGCTTCGCGCGCGAAGGCTCCGACGTCGAACTCGACCTCGACGACACGATCAAGAGCACGGCGGCGAACGCCGGCTGGCTCGACCTCAAGATGGTTCCCGAGCGCCACAACAAGGTGAAGGTTCTGCTGCTGATGGACGTCGGCGGCACGATGGACGAGCACATCCACCGCGTCGAGGAGCTGTTCTCGGCGGCGAAGAACGAGTTCAAGCACCTCGAGTTCTTCTACTTCCACAACTGCGTCTACGACTTCATGTGGAAGAACAACCGCCGCCGCTACAGCGAGAAGTTCCCGACCTGGGACGTGCTGCGCAAGTACAACAAGGACTACAAGCTGATCTTCGTCGGCGACGCGACGATGAGCCCGTACGAGATCCTGCAGCCCGGCGGCAGCGTCGA
>JBDHSE010000168.1:0-6389 GCA_039807955.1 Ideonella sp.
GAGCAATTGCGTCACCAGATCGGGCTGTGCGGCAAGTGCGTCGCGCCACGCTTCGCAGCGCGCGCGCCAGACCGGCCTCGCAGGCAGCGGATCGGCGGCCGGCAAGGCCGCCCCCGGGCTTGCGTTCCAGGCCGCCCACAGGCGGCGCAGCGGCGCTGTGAGCGCCGGATCGGCGCCGGCCAGAAAGCGGTCGAGGAACGCATCCACCTTGACCCGATGCGCGCCGTCGCGCTGCGGGTAGGCCTGCCAGACGAACGGCGCGCCGGCCCACTGGGCGCGGACGAACGAATCCTCGCCGCGGACGAAATTCAGATCGCAGGCCCACAGCAGGCGGTCGTAGTCGTGCTGTGTCAGGTGGGCGAGCTTGTGGACGCGCAGCGCGCCTCGATCGCGCATTGCACCGAGCGCGCGATCGACCTCGTCTGCCGCCACCCCCGCCGTCACGAGCAGCAGCGTCGGCTCGGCCGCGAGCGCGCCGAGCAGCGCCGGCAGCGCGGCGTTGGCGTAGCAAAAGAGGCTCGCGAGCCGCTCGCCGGGCAGCGCTGCGATGCCTTGCGAATCCAGCCAGCGGTCGCGATCGAAGCCGCGGCGGGCGTCGAGCAGGCCCGGTTCGCGCAGCAGCCCACCTGTCGCCGGCGTGAAGCCGGGGAAGTGAAAGCGCTTCTCGAGCACTCGGCCAGGCGCAACCTGCACCGGCGACGGCAGGCCGTGGCTGCGTTCGACGTACGGCTCGGCGCTCAGGTACTCGAGGTTGATCCAGACCGGCGCCGGCTTCATCGCCGCCATGCGCTCGACGAAGCGCGGCGGCGGGTCGCAGCCGAAGCATTCGACGACGACATCGGCCGGCGCGAGGTCGGGCGCGGGGTCGGTCCAGGCGATGACCTGCACGCCAGGGTCGCCTTGCGGCGCCATCCACGCCAGCGCCGACGCGTCGTCGACCCACAGGCGCACCTGCTGCCCGCGCGCGGCCAGATCGGCGCTCAGCCGCCACGCGACGCCGAGGTCGCCGTGGTTGTCGATGACGCGGCAGAACACGTCCCATGCGCGGGTCATGGCGGCAATTATCGGCAGCCGGTTCGCAGGCATCGGCGCGGCACAATCGACTTCGATGAGCACGCCAGACGCGACACCCGAAGCCACCGGCGACAGCGCGCGCGCGCGGCTGCTCGCCGAGGTCGCCGCGCTGCCGGCGCGCCCCGGCGTCTACCGCTACTTCGACGCCCACGGCGGCGTGCTCTATGTCGGCAAGGCGGCGAACCTGAAGAAGCGCGTCTCGAGCTACTTCCACAAGAACCACGCCGGAACGCGCATCGGCTTGATGATCGAGCGCATCGCGCGGCTGGAGACGACCGTCGTGCGCTCCGAGGCCGAGGCGCTGCTGCTCGAGAACAACCTCATCAAGTCGCTCGCGCCGCGCTTCAACATCCTGTTTCGCGACGACAAGAGCTACCCCTACCTGAAGATCACGGCCGCGCGCGCGGCCGACGATGTGCAGTCGCCATCGGCCTCCGCGTTCCCGCGCATGGCGTACTACCGCGGCGCGGTCGATCGGCGCCACCACTACTTCGGCCCGTACCCGAGCGCGTGGGCGGTGAAGGAGACGATCCACCTGCTGCAAAAGGCGTTTCGGCTGCGCACCTGCGAGGACACCGTCTTCGCGCACCGCACCCGGCCGTGCCTGCTTTACCAGATCAAGCGCTGCACCGCGCCGTGTGTGGGCTACATCGGTGTGGCCGACTATGCGCGCGACGTCGCCCATGCCGAGGCCTTCCTGCGCGGCGAGACGACCGAGGTGATGGAGCAGTTGCAGGCGCGGATGCTCGCGCATTCGGATGCGCTCGAGTTCGAGCAGGCGGCCGAGATCCGCAACCAGCTGCGCGCGCTCGCGAACGTGCTGCACCAGCAGTCGGTCGAGGCCAACTCGGGCGCCGGCTTCGACAAGGACGCCGACATCCTCGCCGTCAAGGTCGGCGGCGGGCGCGCCTGCGTCAACCTGGCGATGGTGCGCGGCGGGCGCCACCTCGGCGACCGGCCGTACTTCCCGGCGCATGTCGAGGAAGCGACCGGGCTGCGCGCGGCGGCCGACGATGCGACACCGGCAGACGACGAAGGTGCTGCGATCACGCCCGAGGTCCAGGTGCTCGAAGCCTTCATCGCGCAGCATTACGTCGGCGCCGGGGTGCCGCCGCTGCTCGTCGTGAGCCATGCGGTCGACGCCGCGCTGATCGAAGCGCTGGCGGCGCATGCCGGCGTCAAGGTCGCCGTCCAGCATCAGCCGCGCGGCCAGCGCCGCGCCTGGCTCGAGATGGCGGTGCAGGGCGCCGAGCTTGCGCTCGCGCGGCTGCTCGCCGAGGAAGGTTCGCAGCAGGCGCGCACCCGCGCGCTGGTCGAGACGCTCGACCTGTCGTGCGAAGACCCGTCGCGGCTGCGCATCGAATGCTTCGACATCAGCCACACCGCGGGCGAGGCGACGCAGGCGTCGTGCGTCGTGTTCGAGGGCCACAAGATGCAAAGCGCGCAGTACCGGCGCTACAACATCGAAGGCATCACCGCGGGCGACGACTACGCGGCGATGCGCCAGGTGCTGATGCGCCGCTACGCGAAGATCGCGGCGCTCGCCGCGGAGCCGGATGCGTCGGTCGCGAGCAGTTCGGCGCGCCTGCCCGACCTCGTCCTCGTCGACGGCGGACGCGGCCAGGTCGCGATGGCGCGCGAGGTGTTCGAGGAACTCGGCGTCGACCTCTCGCTGATCGTCGGCGTCGAGAAGGGCGAGGGGCGCAAGGTCGGCCTCGAGGAACTCGTCTTTGCCGATGGCCGCGCGAAGGTGGCGCTCGCGCCGGATTCGGCGGCGTTGATGCTGATCGCGCAGATCCGTGACGAGGCGCACCGTTTCGCGATCACCGGCATGCGCGCACGCCGCGCGAGCGTTCGCACCGGCGCGAGCGCGCTCGAGGACATCCCCGGCGTCGGCCCGAAGAAGCGCGCGCGGCTGCTGCAGCGTTTCGGCGGCGTGCGCGGCGTCGGCCAGGCGAGCACGCAGGACCTGCAGACGGTCGAAGGCATCTCGAAGGAACTCGCCGACGAGATCTATCGCGCGCTGCATTGAGCGACGGCGCGAATCGAGCGGCGCGCGGCGGCGAAAGGCAAGCCGCCGAAGTTCGGCACAATCGCCGCATGTTCTTCAACCTGCCGACGCTGCTGACCTGGGGCCGCATCGTCGCGATTCCTCTCGTTGTCGGCGTGTTCTATCTGCAGCTCGAGCCGACGCTGCAAAACGATCTGGCGACGGTGCTGTTCGTCGTCGTCGCGCTCACCGACTGGCTCGACGGCTACCTCGCGCGGCGCTTGAACATGACCTCGTCGTTCGGCGCCTTCCTCGACCCGGTCGCCGACAAGTTCCTCGTCTGCGCCGCGCTGCTCGTGCTCGTGCACCTGGACCGGGTGCATGCGCTGATCGCGTTCATCATCATCGGGCGCGAGATCGCGATCTCGGCGCTGCGCGAATGGATGGCGCAGATCGGCGCTTCGCGCAGCGTCGCGGTGCACATGCTCGGCAAGGCGAAGACGATGGTGCAGATGATCGCGATCGCGTTCCTGCTGTTCGACGGCGCCTTATTCGGCTTCATCGACACCCGGCTCTGGGGCACGCTGCTGATCTACACCGCGGCGATCCTGACGATCTGGTCGATGATCTACTACCTGCGCAAGGCGCTGCCCGAGATCCGCGCCAAGGCGAAGTAGCGCCGTGAACCCGCGCCTGCTCGCCCGCGCGATGCCGTGGGTCTTCGTCGTGATCTGGAGCACCGGCTTCGTCGTCGCGCGCCTGGGCATGCCGCACGCGCCGCCGTTGCGGTTCCTCGCCACGCGCTATGCGCTCTCGATCGTCTGCTTCCTGATCTGGATCGCGGCGACGCGTGCGCCCTGGCCGCGCAGCCGCAGCGAGTGGCTGCACCTGGCGGTCGTCGGTGTCCTGCTCCAGGCCGGCTACCTCGGCGGCGTCTGGAGCGCCGTCAAGGCCGGCATGGGGGCGGGCACGGCAGCGCTGCTCGTCGGCCTGCAGCCGGTGCTGACGGCGCTTTGGGTCACGGCGCACAGCCCGTCGCGCGGAGCACAAAGCGGCGCGGCCGGCGACGGCACCGCGCGCATCACGGCGCGCCAGTGGCTCGGCCTCGTCCTCGGCCTGGCCGGCCTCGTGCTCGTCGTCTGGCGCAAGCTCGACACCGGCGAGGTGACGACCTTCAGCTTCGCGCTGGCGATGCTCGCGCTGTTCTCGATCACCGTCGGCACGCTATACCAGAAGCGCTTCGTCCGGCCCTGCGACGTGCGCACCGCGGGCACGATACAGATGCTCGCCGCGCTCGTCGTCACGCTGCCGCTCGCGCTCTTCGAGCATGAAGCGATGGTGATGGACCCGGAGCTGATCGCGGCGATCGCCTGGTCGGTGCTCGGTCTCACGCTCGGCGGCAGCTCGCTGCTGTACCTGCTGATCCAGCGCGGTGCGGCGACCCAGGTCAGCAGCCTGATGTACCTCGTGCCGCCGTGCACAGCGCTGATGGCATGGCTGATGTTCGACGAGCCGTTCACGCTGATGATGGCGACCGGCCTGGCGCTGACTGCGGTCGGCGTCGCGCTTGTGACGGCCGCGGCACAGCAGCCCGGCGCGGCGCACCGCGTCGGCGATTGACAGAGCAGGAGGCAGACGATGACGACCCACCGCATCGCCGTGATCGCCGGCGACGGCATCGGCAAGGAAGTGATGCCCGAGGGCCTGCGCGTGCTCGACGCGGCAGCCCGCAAGTTCGGCGTGACGCTTCATCTCGACCATTTCGATTTCTCGAGCTGGGACTACTTCGAGCGCCATGGCCAGATGCTGCCCGACGATTGGAAGGACCGCATCGGCGGTCACGACGCGATCCTGTTCGGCGCCGTAGGCTGGCCGGCGAAGATCGCCGACCACGTCTCACTCTGGGGCTCGCTGCTGCGCTTTCGGCGCGAGTTCGACCAGTACGTCAACCTGCGCCCGGCGCGCCTGATGCCGGGCGTGCGCTCGCCGCTCGTGCGGCGCGACGGCAGCCCGCGCGCGGCGGGCGAGATCGACATGCTGATCGTGCGCGAGAACACCGAGGGCGAGTATTCGAGCGTCGGCGGCCGCATGTACGAAGGCAGCGAGCGCGAGATCGTGATCCAGGAGACGGTGATGTCGCGCACCGGCGTCGATCGCGTGCTGAAGTTCGCGTTCGACCTGGCCCGCGGGCGCCCGCGCAGGAAGCTCACGTCGGCGACGAAGAGCAATGGCATCGCGATCACGATGCCGTACTGGGACGAGCGCGTCGACGCGATGGCGGCGAACTACCCGGAGGTGAGCGTCGATCGCTTCCACATCGACATCCTCGCCGCCAACTTCGTGCTGCGGCCCGAGATCTTCGACGTCGTCGTCGCGAGCAACCTGTTCGGCGACATCCTCTCCGACCTCGCGCCGGCCTGCACCGGGACGATAGGCATCGCGCCGTCGGCCAACATCAACCCGAGCCGCGCCTGGCCGTCGCTGTTCGAACCGGTGCACGGCTCGGCGCCCGACATCGCGGGGCGCGGCATCGCGAACCCGATCGGGCAGATCTGGTCGGCCGCGATGATGCTCGACTTCCTCGGCCATCGCGACGCGCACGACGCCATCGTCGGTGCGATCGAGCGTGTGCTCGGCGCGGGCAACGATGCGCCGCTGACGCCCGACCTC
Organism: Ideonella sp.; assembly: GCA_039807955.1. Lineage (GTDB taxonomy): Bacteria > Pseudomonadota > Gammaproteobacteria > Burkholderiales > Burkholderiaceae_C > CAIKUF01. Next base: position 5,735 of record JBDHSE010000168.1, read on the forward strand.
GGCGGCGCGGCGCGCACTGCCGACCTCGGGCGCGCGATCGAGCAGGCCTTGTGACGCGTTGCATCGAAGGCGATGCGCCGATCGCGCATCTGTCAAGCGTGAAACCCTTCGCCTTCCCCCCGGGAATAGGGGGGGTGAATCCACTTAGAATCCCAATTCACGCTTGACACGCTTGGGGCACGCGGCTGTAATGAATCGCACCCGAGACGCCAGGCCGCAAAGCGACAAGCGATCGCCGAAAGAAATTCAGTCGAGGCACTTACCTGAGGGGACTCTACGTGAACAAATCCGAAATGATCGAGCACATCGCCAAGCAGGCCGACATCTCCAAGGCGGCAGCGACGCGTGCCCTTGAGGCGATGATCGGAGGCGTCAAGGCGACCTTGAAGAAGAACAACAGCGTCTCGCTGGTCGGTTTCGGAACGTTCAGCGTCAGCAAGCGCCAGGCGCGCACCGGCCGCAACCCGCGCACCGGCGCGGCGATCAAGATCAAGTCGGCCAAGGTGCCGAAGTTCCGTCCCGGCAAGGGATTGAAGGACGCGCTGAACTGACCATCTGCCGTACGCGGCGCGCGATCCGCCGCGCTGCACGGACTCGGGGTGCTTAGCTCAGCTGGTAGAGCGGCGCCCTTACAAGGCGTAGGTCGGGGGTTCGA
>JBDHSE010000169.1:0-6385 GCA_039807955.1 Ideonella sp.
GACGCCGGCGCGGCTCGCGAGGCTCATGCCGTAGCCGAGGATCGAGTGGCCGAGCGAGAACGGCTCGAAGGTCGCGAACGCGTGGCAGCCGATGTCGGCCGCGATGTGCACCTTGCCGACCTCCTTTTGCGCGAGCGTGATCGCCGAGAACACCGGCCGCTCCGGGCAGCCGATGCAGAAGTTCGGTGGCCGCGGCGGCAGCGGTTTGTCGAGCGCGGCGGCGACGGCGCTGCGCCGTTCGGCGTTCGCCGCGAGCCAGGCGCGGCCGGCGTCGAGCGGCACCTGCGGCAGGTGGCGCTCGCAGAATTCGATGAGGCCGGTCGCGAGCAGCTCGGCGCTCAGTTCGCCGGCCACCGGCAGCATGCCCTTGCCGTGCACCGGCGTCTGGAGGTCGGCGCGCCGCAGCGCGGCGATGATCTCGTGCTCGATGTACTCGGGCGCGCCCTCCTCGACGACGAGCACCGCGCGCTTGCCGGCGCAAAAGCGCGTGATCTCGTCGGGCACGAGCGGGAAGGTGACGTTCAGCACGAGCATTGGCAGCTCGGCCTCGCCGAACGCGTCGGCGAGGCCAAGCTGCTGCAGCGCGCGAACGAGCGCGTTGTGCAGCCCGCCCTGGACGATGATGCCGACGTCGGCGCGCGCCCCCGGCAGGAACTCGTTCAGTTGGTGCTCGACGATGTAGCGCCGCGCGGCCGGGATGCGCTCGGTGATCTTGAGCTTCTCGTGCGCGAACGTGACCGGCGGGTGCGACAGCCGCGAATAGTCGAAGTTCGCCGGCTCGATCATCATCTGGCGCGTCGACACCGGCGGCGGCCGGTTCTCCTTGCACTCGAAGCTGCCGCGCACATGGCAGGCGCGGATGCGCAGCTCGAGGATCGCCGGCATGTTCGACGCTTCCGACAGCGCGAAGCCGTGCTCGACCATGCGCACCATCGCACTCAGCTCGGGCCGCGGGTCGAGCAGCAGCAGCGTCGACTTCAGCGCGAACGCGTGGGTGCGCTCCTGGATCACGCTCGCGCCCTCGCCGTAGTCCTCGCCGACGACGATCAGCGCGCCGCCCGTCACCCCCGGCGACGCGAGGTTGGAGAGCGCGTCGGCCGCGACGTTGGTGCCGACGATCGACTTCCACGTCACCGCGCCGCGCAGCGGATAGTGGATCGACGCGCCGAGCATCGCCGCCGCCGACGCCTCGTTGGCGCAGGCCTCGACGTGCACGCCAAGCTCGTCCATGTACGGCTTGGCCTGCACCAGCACGTCCATCAGGTGCGACACCGGCGCGCCCTGGTAGCCGCCGACGTAGGCGACGCCCGACTGCAGCACCGCCTTCGTGATCGCGAGGATGCCCTCGCCGTGGAAGGTCTCGCCGTCGCCCTGGCGCAGCATTTCGATTTCCTTCGCGAACGAGACTTCCATGGCACGTGCCTTGCGTGGATGCAGTTGGGGCGAATGTAGCCAGTCCGGCGCCGCGGCGCGATGGCCCCGCGGTTCTAAGTACTATCGATGCCATGCATATCAACGAGCTCGACCTCAATCTGCTGCGCGTCTTCGACGCCGTCCACCGCCAGCGCCACGTGAGCCGCGCGGCCGAATCGCTCGGCCTGTCGCAGCCCGCGGTGAGCCATGGGCTGTCGCGGCTGCGCCTGCTGCTGAAGGACGCACTCTTCGTGCGCGCCGGCGCCGGCATGCGGCCGACGCCGCGCGCCGACCAGTTGGCGCCGGCCGTCGCCAGCGCGCTGCAGACGCTCGAGCTGGCGCTGCAGGAGGCCGACGCGTTCGACCCGGCGCGCGCGCGGCGCAGGTTTCGGCTGCACATGAGCGACATGGGCGAAGGCGTCTTCCTGCCCGGGCTGATGCACGACGTGAGGCGTGCCGCGCCCGGCGTGCGGGTCGACTCGTACCAGCTCGAGACGGGCGAGATCGAGGACGCGCTCGAGACCGGGCGGATCGACTTCGCGCTCGGCTTCCTGCCCGGCGTCGACGGCACCGAGCGCCAGCCGCTGATCGACGACCGCTACGTCGTACTGATGCGCGAAGGCCATCCGCAGGCCGACGCCGCGGCGAATGTCGAAGGGCTGCGCCGGCTCGACTACATCCTCGTGCGCCAGCACACGCAGACGACGGGGCTGCTGCGCCGGCTCGGGCTGCAGGACAGGGTGCGCCTCGCGATCCCGCACTTCATGGTCATTCCGCGCCTCGTCGCCGACACCGATCTGGCCGTCATCGTGCCGCGCCAGACGGCGCTCGAGTTTGCGCAGCGCGGCGCGTTTCGCATCGTCGAGCCCGACCTCGGCGAGGCCGCGTTCAGCGTCGCGCTGCACTGGAGCCGCCGCCACGGCGGCGACCCGGCGCTGCGCTGGCTGCGCGGGCTGATCATCGCGCGCTTTAGGACTCTTGCAAAAATAACTTGAACATTTGCGCATAGCTCAACGAGTCCGCGGCTTGATGCGGTAGTTCCACTCGCCGTGGAAATCGTCGCGCTCGATGGCGACGGCGGCGAGTTCGGCATCGCTGACCTTGATGCCCGCCTTGTAGGTGTTCTCGTCCAGTTCGGCGCGCACGCGCAGCCCCTGCTCGGTGCTGACGCTGCCGATGAGGTTGACCACCACCTGACGGCTGAGCAACGGCCGGCCGCGCCAGTTGTTGGTGATGTGGCAGAACATCCGGTGCTCGATCTTGTTCCACTTGCTGGTGCCGGGCGGGAAGTGGCAGACCTGGATCGCCAAGCCGTGCTCGTCGGCAAAGCGCTGCAGCTGCACCGGCCACAGCCGCACGCGATAGCCGTTGCTGCCGCCGCAGTCGGCGGTGATCAGCATCCGCTTGGCCTTGCGGTACAAGGGACGGCCCATCTCCAGCCACCAGCGCCGGATGCTTTGCACCGCGAACTCGGCGGTGTCATGGTCGATGCCGACGCTGACCCAGCCGAGGTTGGCCGTCAGGTCGTACACCCCGTAGGGCGCAACCTTGCCCAACTCGGGGTCGATGAAGTCGTGCACGCGCACCCGCTCGGGCCGACCGGCAGGCTGCCACTCGCGCCCGGCGTTCTTGAAGTCTCCGATGAGTTCCTTCTTCTTGGTGTCCACCGAGATCACAGGCTGACGCAGCCGCTGATACTGGGTGACCGTCTGCGCGATGTGCTGGAACTGCGCGTCGCGATCGGGGTGGTGGCTGCCCTCGCGCGCCTTGCGCACGGACTGCAGGCTGTAGTTCAGTTGCAGCAGCAGTTCGTAGACGGTGCGCTGGCTGACCTGATGGCCTTGGCGCACGAGTTCTTCGGCCAACCGCGTCGTGCTCTTGCACGTCCAGCGCAGCGGCGACATCGGATCGCCTCGGCTCGTGGGCTCCACCAGTGCGTCCAGATCGGCCAGCAGCGTGGCGTCCCGCTCGACCAGCCTCTTGCGGCCGCCGCCGGGGGCTCGTACACGCTGGCTCGACCGCAACTGCGGCGGTGCCTTCTTGCCTCGGCCCGCCGCGCTCTTGCGTGCGGCCTCGATCTCGGACAGACCGGCATAGATCGTCGTGCGCGACAGCCCGGCTGCCTTGGCCACCGTGCTGACTCCGCCGCGCCCCAGGCTGCGCGCCTCGGCGGCCGCCCACAGCCTCAATGTCGCCTCGTCGAACCGGTCTGCCAGCGCTCGATACTTGGCTTCAATGACTTCGACATCGTCCATGCCGCCATCGTAGGACGCTGACCAGAAGTGTTCAAGTTATTTTTGCAAGCTTCCTTAGCCGCATCGAGCCGGCGCCGCGCAAGAGGCGCTGACGCACCGCGCGGCGGCGCGGCCGCGAACCTGAACGGCAGATGAACGCGCGGTTCAGCATCGGTTTGGTACGCGTGGCGCACAGTGCCGCCATCGCAGCGCAGCCCGGGCCGAGCCGGCCGGTGGCCTGCGCGGCACACGACCATCGAACCACCAAGAGGAAACTCGCCATGAACAAGCCCATCGCCATCCTGATCGCGCTCGCCGCCCTGTCCATCGGCGCGGCAAACGCCGAACCCGCCGTCTACAAGATCGACGACGACCACACCTACGCGACCTTTGCGATCAACCACTACAGCGCGTCGATCAACCGCGGCCGCTTCGACGAGGTGACGGGCAGCATCCAGTTCGACAAGGCGGCGCGCACCGGCACGGTGGACATGACGGTCCACGTGCGCAGCGTCTACAGCGGCTCCAAGGGCTTCGACGAGCACCTGCTGACGCCCGACCTGTTCGACGCCGCCAAACACCCGACGATGCGCTTCGTCTCCGACCGCCTCGTGTTCGAAGGCGACCGCCTCGTCGAGGTGCCGGGCCAGCTCACGCTGCTCGGCCAGACCCACCCGGTGACGCTGAAGGCCAGGCAGTTCACCTGCTACGACAACAAGCGCGCCAAGACCGAGGCCTGCGGCGGCGACTTCGAGGCCGTCATCGACCGCACGCAATGGGGCATGAACTACCTCGTCGACAAGGGCATGCCCAAGACGGTGCTGATCACGGCGACGGTCGAGGGGTTCAAGCAGTAAGCCGTGCCCGTCGCGAGGCCCAACGCCGGAAGAAGGAACGGGAGCCCCCGAGGCTCCCGTTTTCACGAGTGGCCGCGCGGGCGCGCAAGGCACCCGGCGACCAGCAGGCGTCAGCCGCGACTGCGGCGGCGCGCCGTATAGGCCAAGCCGAGCAGGCCCAAGCCGAACAACGCGTAGGTCGAAGGCTCGGGTACGCCGGGGATGGCGCTGCCGAAGGTCACGTCGTCGTAAACAACGTAGTTTGCGAGGCCGGCAAACGAGATCGACTTCGCGACGCCATCGAAGTTGACGCCCGCGGCGACGAACGGGCAGTACTGGGCCCCATACTCCGAGCCGCAAGTGCTCGGCGTCAGACCGAGTTCAATCGTCGCGAGCACATTCCCCGAGCCGTTCAAGCCATCGTAGACGCTGACGCTGGCCCCGGGGGTATTGGGCGCCGCATAGTTGAACGAGAAGCCGTCCTCGAACCCGGCCGCGTAGTTCATGTAGGTCTCGGGCCCCGAGAGCCAGTACAGCGCGCCGAGTTCCGAACCGGGGGCCACGCCGCCGCGCGAGGTGTTCGTGCAGAGGACGCCAGGGGTGTTGAGGCAGATCACGAGCGCGTTGGCGGTGAATTCGACACCCAGGTTCGGACCGCTCGTACCAATGCTGCTCGTACCGCCGTTGTAGTAGCCCTGGATGGCGACATCGCTGTTGTTCGGGTACGGAGCGATATTCTCGAAGTTGAGCACGACCACGTCGGCTTGCGCCGTGCCGATCGCGCAGGTCATTGCGGCGGCAGCCGCGAGGATGCTGTAGCCAAGTTTCATGATGGTTTTCCTGAGGTTGAGTCGATCAAATCCGAGCCCTTGACGCACACGAACCACTTGTCCGCAGCCTAGGCTCTGACCTACGTTAAGCGGCCGGTCCCCACTTCGCAATCCCGCGTTCAGGGGGGGGGGCTATTGATTGGCGCGCTCAGGCCAGGACGCATTCCGCAGACGCTGGCGCGCCTCGCCGGCGGGTGTCGGCTGCCGGATGCGGTGCGTTGTCGCGCCGAAAGCGCGCAGATCGCCCAGCCGCACGTCCACCGCCACGAGCGCAGCAGCGGCCGCGTGCCGATCGATGAACGGCGCCTGAACGCGTCCCTCAGCAAGCGTTCAAGCGGGGTTTCGCACACTGGGCGCATGAAGAGATCGAGCCGCTTCCCAGCGAACCGATCTCCTTTCGTTGACCCGACCTTGCAAAGGAGCTTTGCCATGACCCACCCCATGCGTTACCCCCTGCGCCGCGGCGTGCTCGCGCTGTCGGTCGCTCTGCTCGCGGCGCCTGCGCTCGCCGACGACGATTGCAGCGTGCCGGCCGAGCGCTGGCAGTCGCGCGACGCGGTGCGCCAGATGGCGGCGCAGCGCGGCTGGCAGGTGCAGCGGTTGAAGATCGACGATGGCTGCTACGAGATCCGCGCCAAGGACGCCGAAGGCCGCGAGTTCAAGGCCAAGCTCGACCCCGAAACGCTGCAGGTCGTGAAGATGAAGCGGCGCGACGGCGGCCACGAGCGCTCGCGCGACCAGCAGCGCGCGCGGGAGCACAGCAGCGATGGCCGCGGCGCGCCGCCCGCGACCGCAGCGAGCACCGCCGCGCCGGCCAGCCCCGTCTTCACCCCCGGCACCGCACCGCGCGGCCAGATCGAGTGATGTCGTTCGAAGTTCAGAGGAGATTCGTCATGTCCACCAAGCCCCTGCTCTCCGCCATCGCCGCCGCCTGCGCGCTGGCCCTGCCTGCCGCCGCGCACAGCCGCCCGGTGACGCTTGCCGTGCAGCTCAAGAACTACGGCGGCGACGGCGCCTACCTCGCCGTCTACCTGACCGACGCCAAGGGCGCCTACGCCGGCACGCTGTGGGT
>JBDHSE010000170.1:0-6311 GCA_039807955.1 Ideonella sp.
GCCGCGCGCAGCGCGCTCGCGGCGGCGCGCGAGGCGGGCGACGCCGCGCTCGAGGCGCTCGCGCTGTACCGGCTCGCCTCGGCGTTGCTCTACCAAGACGACGCGGCGTGCCTGCACCGCGCGCAAGAAGCCGCGGAGCACTTCGAGCAGGCCGGCGACGCCGTCTGGCAGGGCCGTTCGCTGTCGCTCGTCGCGTCGGCGCTCGCGAACCTCGGCCGCCAGAGCGAATCGGTGCAGGCGGGGCAGCAGGCGCTCACGCTTGCCGAGCGCAGCGGCGACCAGGTCGGGCGCGGCCGTGCGCTCGTCCAGCGCTGGTCCGATCCGGATGCCGCGCTGCGCCTGCGCAGCCTGCGGCTGTCGGCCGCGGCGTACGAGGCGGCCGGCTATGTCGAGCGGCGCGACACGTCGCTGCTCGCGCTCGCGTTCGCCTACAGCGCGATCGGCTTGAACCGGCGCGCCCGGCGCATGGTGCAGGCGCTGCTCGAAAGCCCGGCGCAACTCGACGGCCGCAGGGCAGGCGAGCGGATGGCCGCGGCGGCGGAGATCGCCGTTCTGCTGCGCGACGTCGAAGGCGCCCGCCACTGGCGCGACGAAGTGCTGCGGCTGAACCGGCGCCTGCGCGACCCCGACCTGACGTGGCATGCGGCGTGGATAGCCGCCAACGTCGCCGCGATCGACGGCGACTGGCGCGCGATGCGGCGCCATGCGCGCAGCGCGATCGACCTCGTCGCGGACGGCGACGAGGGGTCGGACCGGATCGTCGCGCTCGCGGCGCTGGCGACGGCCGAGCGCAGGATCGGCCACACCGCGCAAGCGCTCGCCGCCTCGGCGCGCGTCGTCGCCCTGCTCGACGCCCGCGAGTCGCCCGCGCTCGCCGGCAGCTACTCGACGGCCCAGGTGCTCTGGGAACGGCGCCAGGCGCTGCTCGCCGCCGGGCGCGACGCGGAAGCGTCGCACGTGCTCGAACGCGCCTATCGCTTCGTCTGCGAGACGATCGCCAACGTCGGCGACGAAGGCCTGCGCCGCTGCTGGTTCGCCCATGTCGCGGCCAACCGCGAGGTGATCGCCGCGTGGTGCGCGCATGTGCGCCGCACCGGGCTGCCGGCCGCGGCGTCGCTGCCGCATCTGAGCTTCGAAGGCGGCACGCTGCGCGAGCCGTTCGAGCGCCTCGCCGACGCCGGGCTGCGCATGAACGAGTTGCGCAGTGCCGAGGCGCTGCATGAGTTCCTGATCGACGAAGCGACCGAACTGTCGGGCGCCGAGCGCGTGCTGCTCGTGCTCGAAGACGACGCAGGCGCACGCCGCATCGCCGGCGCCGAACTGCCGCTCGGCGAGACGCCCGAGCCGCTGCTCGAAGCGATAGTGCCCTGGCTCGACGACGCGCGGCGCACGCGCTGCGCGACGCTGCGCCACGGCCCGCCCGGCGCCGGCGCGGTCGATCAACGCTCCTGCCTCGTCACGCCGCTCGTCGCGCAGCGGCGACTGCTGGGCTACGTCTACGCCGACATCGAGGGCATCTTCGGCCGCTTCGATGCCAGCGACCGCGACCTGCTCGCGATGCTCGCCGCGCAGGCCGCCGTCGCGCTCGACAACGCGCGCTGGTCCGAAGGGCTCGAGCGCAAGGTCGAGGAGCGCACCGCCGCGCTCGAGCAGCGCGCCGGCGAACTCGCCGTCATCAACGCGATCCAGAGCGCGATCGCCGCCGAGCTCGACTTCCAGGCGATCGTCGACCTCGTCGGCGACAAGCTGCGCGAGGTGTTCGCCAGCCAGAACCTCTCCATCGCGCTGATGGACTCGGATGGCGTGGGGGCGCGCATGGCCTACATGGTCGAGCACGGCGTGCGCGTCGCCGAGCAGACCTTCGTCCCGCAGGAGGATTGGGTCTGGTACCGCAAGGTGCGCGCCGGAGAGACGCTCGTCGCCCGCAACGCGGCCGACTACGCGGCGCTGCAGATGACCGTGGTACCCGGCACCGACATGCCGCGCTCGGGCGTCTATGTGCCGGTGATGGCCGGCGGGCGCTACCAGGGGCAGGTCGGCATCGAGAACTTCGAGCGCGAGGACGCCTTCGACGCGCCCGCCGTGCGGCTGCTGCAGACGGTCGTCGCGAGCATGGGCGTCGCGCTCGAGAACGCGCGACTGTTCGCCCAGACGCAGGCGCTGCTCAAGGAGACCGAGCAACGCGCCGCCGAGCTGGCGATCATCAACAGCGTGCAGGAGGGGCTGGCCACCAAGCTCGACATGCAGGCGATCTACGACCTCGTCGGCGACCGGATCCGCGACCTCTTCGACCAACAGGCGGTCTTGATCGGCACGTTCGACCATGCCCGCGACGTCGAGATCTTCAACTACGAGTGGGAGCTGGGAAGCCGGCAGCATTCGGCGCCGCGCCGGATCAACCGCTCGCGCCGCAACCTGATCGAAACCCGGCAGCCGTTCTTCCACAACCGCATCACACCGGAAGTCATGGCCGAGCGCGGCGGCCATGTGATCGAGGCAAGCGCGGCGCCCAAGTCCGGCATGTTCGTGCCGCTGGTGGCCGGCTCGGACGTGCGCGGCTACGTCAGCATCCAGAACGTCGAGCGCTTCGACGCCTTCACCGTGGCCGACTTGCGCCTGCTGCAGACCGTGGCAGCGAGTCTGGGCGCAGCGCTCGAGAACGCGCGCCTGATCGAGGAGACGCGCGAAGCGCTCGAGCGCCAGACCGCGACCGCCGAGGTGCTGCAGGTCATCAGCAGTTCGGTCGCCGACACCGCGCCGGTATTCGACAAGATCCTCGACAGCTGCGAGCGCCTGTTCTCGACCGACCAGCTCGCGATCTTCATTGCCGAAGACGACGGGCTGCTTCACGCCGGCGCGCTGCGCGGCGCTGCGATCCAGGCGATGGCGGCGGCCTTGCCCAGGCCGCTCGGCGAGACGGCGACCGGGCTCGCGATCCGCGAGCGGCGCACGATCTACATCGCCGACACCGCCACCGCGCCCGACCTGCCGCTCGCGACCCGCGCCGCCGTCGACCTCGTCGGCCACTACTCGGGCGTCTTCGCGCCGATGCTGTGCGAGGAGCGCGGCATCGGCTCGATCCTCGTCATGCGCCAGCCACCGCAGCCGTTCGCGGCCAAGGAGATCGCACTGCTGCGCACCTTCGCCGACCAGGCGGCGATCGCGATCCAGAATGCGCGCCTCTTTCGCGAGACGCAGGAGGCGCTCGAGCGCCAGACGGCGACGGCCGAGATCCTTGGCGTCATCAGCGCGTCGCCCAGCGACGTCCAGCCTGTCTTCCACGCCATCGTCGGCGCGGCGTCGCGGCTCTTCGCCGGCGCGTCGGCGGTTCTTCTCATGCGCGAGGGCAACGCCTTTCGCGCCATGTCGGTTGCCCGCCCCGGGCAGCCGCTCAGCGGCCCATCGCCGGAGCTGGTGCCGCTGGATGCGCAGGCGAACTACCCGTCTCAGGTGATGCTGGGCAGGCAGATGCTGCACCTGCCGGACTGGCTTGCCGTCGACCTGCCGCCGCACCAGCAGCGGATACAGGCCGCGGAAGGCTTTCGCGCATCGCTGATGCTGCCGATCCTGCAGGGCGACGAGTGCATCGGCGCCCTCGGTATCACGCGCCAGACGCCCGGCGCGTTCAGCGACCGCGAGATCGCGCTGCTGCACGCGTTCTGCGACCAGGCGGTGATCGCGATCGAGAACGCGCGCCTGTTCAACGAGACGCGCGACGCGTACGAGCAGCAGAAGGCGTCGGCCGAGGTGCTCGGCGTCATCAGCAACTCCGTTTCCGACACGCGGCCGGTGTTCGAGCGCATCCTGCGCAGCTGCCGCGAGCTGTTCGACGCCGACGAGGCCGCGGTGCTGCTCGTCGACGACGCCGGGCAGCTCGTGATCGGCGAATACCTGGGCGATGCCCGCGAAGTGGTCGCCGCGACGCTGCCGGCGCCGGTCGAGCGCACGCCGGCCGGCCGCGCCCTGCGCGAGCGCCGCGTGCTGCATATCGCCGACGCCCTGGCCGACGACCCCGAGACGCCGCGCGTGCTGCGCCGCATCGCCGAGCAATCGGGCAACTACACGATCGCGATGGCGCCCATGCTGTGGCAGGAGCACGGCATCGGCACGATCCAGGTGATCCGCCAGCCGCCGCGGCCGTTCGCGGACAAGGAACTGGCGCAGCTGAAGTCCTTCGCCGACCAGGCGGTGATCGCGATCCAGAACGCGCGGTTGTTCAACGAGACGCGCGAGGCGCTCGAGCGCCAGACCGCGACGTCGGACGTCTTGAAGGTCATCGCCAGTTCGCCGTCGGACGTGCAGCCGGTGTTCGATGCCATCGCCGCGAGTTCGAAGCGGCTGCTCGGCGGCTTCTCGACGACGGTGTTTCGCATCGAGAGCGGCGTCCTGCACCTCGTCGCCTTCACCGCGACGAACGCCGGCGCCGACGCCATGCTCGTGGCGATGTTCCCGCGCCCGATCGCCGAGTTCCCGCCGTTCGCGATGGTGAGCGACGGCCGCATGGCGCGCATCGACGACACCGAGACGGCCGCCGACGTGCCCGACATGCTGCGCGAGCTGGCCCGCCGGCGCGGCTACCGGGCCATGATCTTCACGCCGATGCTGCGCGACGGCGCCGTGCTCGGCATGATCGCGGTGACGCGCGAGGCGCCCGGCCCCTGGGCCGAGCACCATGCGCTGATGCTGCAGACCTTCGCCGACCAGGCGGTGATCGCGATCGAGAACGTGCGGCTGTTCAACGAGACGCGCGAGGCGCTCGAGCGCGAGACGGCGAGCGCCGACATCCTGCGCGTCATCTCGAGTTCGCCGACCAGCACGCTGCCGGTGTTCGAGGCCATCGCCGAGCGCGCGATGCAGCTTTGCGCGGCCGACTTCGGCTTCGTCTTCACCTGCGACGGCGAATGGGTGCGCCTCGGATGCTCTCGCGGCGCGACGCCGCAAGGAACGCGCGCCATCGCGGATCACTTTCCGGTACGGCTGCGCGAGAGCAACTCGGTCACCGCGCGCGCGATCAGAGCGGGCGAGGTGGTCAACGTCGGCGACACGCTGGCCGACCCGCGCTACGAAATGGCCGCGGCCGCCCGTACCGCGAACTACCGCGCCGCGCTCGGCGTACCGATGAAGCGGCTGGATCAGGCGGTCGGCGCGATCACCGTCTGCAAGGTCGGGGTCGGCGAGTTCGGCGCGCACGAGGTCGACCTGCTGCGCACCTTCGCCGACCAAGCCGTGATCGCGATCGAGAACGTGCGGCTCTTCAACGAGACGCGCGAGGCGCTCGAGCGCCAGACCGCGACCGCCGAGATCCTGCAGGTGATCAGCGCGTCGGTGGCCGACCCGCAGCCGGTGTTCGAGAAGATCCTCGCGAGCTGCGAGCGGCTGTTCGGCGGCAACAACCTGCTCGTCTTCCTGATCGGCGAAGACGGCCTGCTGCACCTGGCGGCGATACGCAGCCCGCACCCCGATCAGGCCGAGCGCACGCGGCGCATCTTCCCGATACCGGTCCAGGGTACGGCGACCGAACTCGCGATCCGCGAACACCGGGTCATCGCCTACGCCGACGTGCTGAACGACGCCGAGGTTCCCGATACCGTGCGCCGCGTCGCCGAGCAGTACGGCACGAGCTACTCGATGGCGCTCGCGCCGATGATCTGGGAGGGCCGCGGCATCGGTTCGATTTCCGTCAACCGCGAGATCCTGCAACCGCTGGACGCCAAGGAGCAGGCGCTGCTCGCGACTTTCGCCGACCAGGCGGCAATCGCGATCCAGAACGCACGGCTCTTCAACGAGACGCAGGAGGCGCTCGAGCAGCAGACGGCGTCGGCCGAAGTGCTGCAGGTCATCAGCCACTCGGTCGCCGAGACGCAGCCGGTGTTCGACAAGATCCTCGACAGTTGCCGGCGCCTGTTCGCCGCCGAGCAGCTCGGCATCTTCGTCGTGCGCGACGACGGCCTGGTGCATGCGAGCGCGTGGCGCGGCGACGCGCTCGCCGCCGTCGCGCGCACCTTCCCGAAGCCGCTCGCCGACACGATGACCGACCGCGTGATGCGCGAACGCCGACTGCTCCACATCCCCGACACCGGGACGATGGCCGACGCGCCGGCCGCGCTGCGCGCGGTGATCGAGCAGACGGGGCACTGCTCGGTCGCGATCGCGCCGATGATCTGGCAGGCGCAAGGCATAGGCGTGCTCACCGCCGCGCGCCAGCCGCCGCGGCCGTTTTCCGACAAGGAGCTGGCGCTGCTCGCCACCTTCGCCGACCAGGCGGTGATCGCGATCGAGAACGCGCGGCTCTTCAACGAGACGCGCGAGGC
>JBDHSE010000171.1:0-6294 GCA_039807955.1 Ideonella sp.
GCACCTCGGCCAGATGGACGGCGATCTCGACGTCGGGGCGCGCCTGGTAGGCCTGGCGCAGCAGGCGCAGCGCCTCGTCGCGGTTGCCCATGCGGTACTCGACCCAGCCCATGCTGTCGGTGATGAAGGGCTCGCCGGGCTTGAGTTCGAGCGCCTTCTGGATCAGCGCGTACGCCTCGGGCAGGCGGATGTTGCGATCGGCGAGCGAGTAGCCGAGCGCGTTGTAGGCGTGCTGGTAGGTCGGCGCGATCTCGATCACGCGCCGCAGCTGGCGCTCCATGTCGTCGAAGCGGCCGAGCTTCTCGGCGATCATCGACTGTTCGTAGAGCAGGTCGGGGTCGTTCGGGAAGCGCTCGTTCGCCTTCGCGAGCACGTCGTAGGCGGCCGCCCACAGCTTGGCTTCGCGCAGCAGCTGCGCCTCGGCGAGCAGCTTGGCGCGCGCGTCGGTCGGCGCCCGCTCGGGCGTGGCGCGGATCAGCGCGCGCGCCTCGTCGACGCGGCCCTGGCGCACCATCAGCGAAGCGCGGCGCAGCTGGACTTCGAGCGCGCGCGAGGTGTCGTCGATCTTCGCGAGCCAGGCCTCGGCCTGTGCGAGGTCGCCCTGCATCTCGGCCGCCTGCGAGAGCATCAGATAGGCCTGGACGGTGCCGTTGTCGCGGGCCGGAGCCGCATCGGCGGCGTCGTCATCGTCATCCTCGTCGTCGGCGATGCCGGCCGCGGGCGCGGAGGCTGAGGCCGCGGCCGGCGCGCCCGGCGCCTGCGCGAGTTGCAGGAAGCGCTTCAACGCCTCGGTCGCCTGCTGCGGCTGGCGCAGCTCGAGTTGCAATGCGCCGAGCGTCAGCCACGGCTCGGGCATCGCCGGTGCGGCGCGCGTGACGATCTCGAGCTGTGCGATCGCGTCGGCGTGGCGCTGGCCGATGCCGAGCGCGCGCGCGTACATGATGCGCAGCGCGTTGTTGTCGGGCTTGGCGGCGAGCGTCGAGGTGACGATCGCCTCGGCCTTCGGGTTCGCCGCCATCATCTCGAGCGCGAGCAGGGCCGGGCCTTCGGCCGACGGATCGGCGTCGTGCGCCTGCTGCGCGAGTTCGAGCGCGCGCGCGTTGTCCTGCGCGATCAGCCAGCCGCGGGCGATCGCGACGCGTGCCGCGGTCGCCGTCGCCGGCGACTGCGTGAAGCTGCCGAGCGCATCTTCCAGCGTGCGCGCCGCGGCCCGCTTGTCGGCGGCGCGCGCGAAGAGCCGTGGCGCGACGGCGATCAGCAGCGGCTTCTCCTCCTCGGGCGAGAGTTCGATCAGCGTCTTCAGCGGCGCGCCGGCCTCCGGCACGCGGTTGAGCGCGATCAGCAACTGCACCTGGTAGCGCAGCGCGTCGCGCGACTTCGGCCATTCGGCGCGCCACGCCTGCACCGCCGCGAGCGCCTGGTTGCCGGCGCGCGCCTGCAGCGCGATGTCGGTCGCGCGGCGGTACAGCTGCTCGTCCTTGGTCTTGCGCGCGGCGTCGAGGATCACCTCGTAGGCGTTGCCGGCCTGCCCCTCCTGCAGCTCGATCTCGCCGATCAGCAGCTGGTAAAAGAGCGGCGCGCTCAGGTTGGAGTTGACGATCGGCGCGGGTGTCTTGGCCGGCGTCGTGGCATCGTCCGCCCGCGCGGCGGGCGCGAGAGCGATGCAAATCGCGGCGAGCACGAGCGCGGGCCGCAACGTGAAGCGAACAGATCGGGCTGGCATCGGGAGCGTCCTGTGAGCCCTTGCGGACGCGCACGGTCCGGCGGCGGCTGATGGCGAAAAATTCATTCTATGGGCGCGCCGCGCGGCGCGCAGACGGATGGAGTCGGCGCGAACGCAATAATTCCCCGATGCCGGAGTTGCCCGAGGTCGAAGTCACGCGCCGCAGCTTCGGCGCGCGCATCCGCGGCGCGCGCGTCACCGCGGTTCGCATCGGCAAACCGCTGCGCTGGCCGCTCGGCTGCAGCGCGCAGTCGCTCGTCGGCCAGACGGTGGGCGAGGCGATCCGGCGCGGCAAGTATCTGTGGCTGCCGCTCGAACGCGGCGGACTGCTGCTGCACCTCGGCATGTCGGGCTCGCTGCGCTTCGACGCGCACGCCGCGCCGCCCGGGGCGCACGACCACTTCGACCTCGCGACCGATCGCGGCACGCTGCGGCTGACCGATCCGCGCCGCTTCGGCGCCGTCGTCTTCGCCGCCGCGATCGACGCCGAACCGGCGGCCGCCCTGCTCGCCGGGCTCGGTGTCGAGCCGTTCGATCCGGCCTTCACCGGCGCCTATCTGCACGCCGCGCTGCGCCGGCGCAGCGGCGCGATCAAGCAGGCGCTGCTGGCGGGCGACATCGTCGCCGGCGCCGGCAACATCTACGCCTGCGAGGCCCTCTTCGCGGCCGGCATCGACCCGCGCACGCGCGCGAGCAGCTTGAGCCGGCCGCGCTGCGCAAGGCTCGCCGCCGCGGTACGCGAGACGCTCGCGCGCGCGCTCGCCGCCGGCGGATCGACGCTGCGCGACTTTCGCGACGCCCACGGCGTGGCCGGCGCGTTCCAGCACGAGGCGCGCGTCTATGGCCGCGCCGGCCAGCCGTGCGTCGTTTGCGGCACGCCGATCCGGCGCATCGTCCAGGGCCAGCGTGCGACTTATTTCTGCCCGCGCTGCCAGCGGCGGTGAGCAGATGTATCGGCGCGCGTTGGCCGGCGCACGCTCGGCTACGATGCCGCCACCGCAGCCGCTTGGCGACGACGCTTGGCATGCCCACCGACCCCGCGCGTGCGCAGGCACACGCTCATCCCGCGACGACAGCGTTTGCCGGCCGGCTCGACGAGTTGAGCCGCTGGCGGGCGACGCTGCTCGATCGCCTTGCGCTCACGCAGCGCTTCCTCGCCGACCATGACCTCGCCGACGCCGCGAGCACGGCCGCGATCGCGGCGCTGCGCGAGCGGCTCGCGAGCGAGAAGGTCGTCGTCGCCTTCGTCGCCGAGTTCTCGCGCGGCAAGTCCGAGCTGATCAACGCAGTCTTCTTCGCCGACACCGGGCGGCGCGTGCTGCCGGCGACGCCGGGGCGAACGACGATGTGCCCGGTCGAGCTGTCGTGCCGCACGGGCGAGCCGGCGTCGCTCGCGCTGCTGCCGATCGAGACCCGCCACGACGGCGCGACGCTTGCCGAGCTGCGCGCCCGGCCCAACGCCTGGACGCGCCTGCCGCTGCAAGGCGGCGCTGCCGAGCAGTTGTCCGAAGCCGTCGCGCAGGTGATGCGAACGCGCCGCGTCGATGCCGCCGAGGCGCGCGCGCTCGGCCTGCACGACGACGAACGCACACCCGACGCGCCGGCGCCCGACGCTGCGGGCCTGGTCGAGATCCCGGTCTGGCGCCATGCGGTCGTCAACTATCCGCATCCGCTGCTCGAGCGCGGGCTCGTCGTGCTCGACACGCCGGGGCTCAACGCGCTCGGCGCCGAGCCCGAGCTGACGCTCGGCCTGCTGCCCGAGGCGCAGGCGACCGTCTTCGTGCTCGGCGCCGACAGCGGCGTCACGCGCTCGGACCTGCAGCTCTGGCGCGAGCACCTGGGTGCGCGCGCGAAGAACTGCTTCGTCGTGCTCAACAAGATCGACACGCTGCGCGACCCGCTTTCGGCGCCATCGCAGGTGACGAACCAGATCGAGTCGCTGCGCCACGCGACGGCGCGCACGCTCGACGTTGCGCCCGAGCGGGTGTTCGCGCTTTCGGCGCGCGAGGCGCTGACGGCGCGCATTCACGGTGACGACGCTGCGCTTGGCACGAGCCGCCTGCTCCCTTTCGAAGCTGCGCTCGGCGCGCAGTTGCTCGGCGCCCGCCAGGCGCTGCTGCAGGACGCGGTCGCCGCAGCGGCGGGCCAGTTGCAGGCGCAAGTTGCGCACCGCGCTGCAGAGCGGCGCCGTGCGTCGGCCGAGCAGCTCCTCGAGCTGCGCGGCCTGCGCGGCAAGAGCGCGAACCAGCTGCGCGCGGCGCAGGACCGCGCCGCCGCCGAGGCTGCCGAGTTCGAACAGTGCAACGTCCACGTCCAGGCGATGCGCGCCGTGCACCGGCGCCTGCTCGCGAAAGCGCTTGCCGAGGTCGCGGACGATGCGCTGCGCGGCGAAGTGGCGCGCATGCAGCAAGAGATGCGCGATTCGCTGCTCGGCCTGGGCGCGCGCAAGGCCTTCGTCGCGCTGTGCAAGCGGCTTGGCGCGCGGCTTGCGGGGGCGCAATCGCAATGCGGCGAGATGCACGCGATGCTGCGCGCGAGCCATGCGCGGCTGAACGCCGAATACGCGTTCGGGCTGTCGCTAGACGCGGCGCCGGCGCTGCAGCGCTTCGCGCGCGAGCTTGGCGCGATCGAGTCCGGCTACGCGCGCTATCTCGGCGTCACGCAGGCGCTGCGCCTGGCGCAGCCGCGCTTCATGGATCGGTTCGTGCGCATGCTCGTCGCCAAGCTGCGCGTCGTCTTCGAGTCGGCGGCGGCCGAGATCGAGCTGTGGAGCAAGGCCGAATCGTCGCGCCTGGATACGCAGCTCGGCGAGCGGCGGCGCGCGTTTCGCCGTCGCGCCGAGGCGCTCGCGCGGGTGCGGCTCGCGACCGGCGAACTCGAGCAGCGCATCGCCGAACTCGCCGCGCAGGACGCCGCGCTGGCCGGGGTGCTGCAGCGCGCGGCAGCGCAGATCGACGCGCTGCAGGCCGTCGCGCCGCCGGCCGCTGCCGCGCCCGCCGCCGCAGCGCCGGTTCCGGCGCCATCGACGCCCACGCGCCGCCGGACGAAGGCCGCGCCCGCGACCGCAGCGCTCGCCGCGCGCGGCGGCCGAATTCCGGCGCCGACGTGATCGGCCCAGCCGGCTTTGCGAGCCACGTGATTGCGTGGCAGCGCCGCCACGGCCGCCACGCGCTGCCTTGGCAAGGCACGCGCGACCCGTACCGCGTCTGGCTCTCCGAGATCATGCTGCAGCAGACGCAGGTCGCGACCGTGCTCGGCTACTACGCGCGCTTCGTCGCGCGCTTCCCCGATGTGCAAGCGCTCGCCGCCGCGCCGCTCGACGACGTGCTCGCGCTGTGGAGCGGCCTGGGCTACTACAGCCGCGCGCGCAACCTGCACCGCTGCGCGCGGATCGTCGTCGCCGAACACGGCGGGCGGTTTCCGCGCACGAGCACAGAGCTTGCGATGCTGCCCGGCATCGGCCGCTCGACGGCGGCGGCGATCGCGGTGTTCTGCTTTGGCGAACGCGCCGCGATCCTCGACGGCAACGTCAAGCGGGTGCTGACGCGCGCTCTCGGCGATTCGCGCGACCTGTCGATCGCGGCCAACGAGCGCGCGCTGTGGGCCGTCGCGGACACGCTGCTGCCGGAGCGCGGGATCGAGCGCTACACCCAGGGCCTGATGGACCTCGGCGCGACGCTGTGCACCGCCCGCGCGCCGGACTGCGCCGCCTGCCCGCTCGCGGCGATCTGCGTCGCGCGCCGCGAAGGCCAACCCGAGCGCTACCCGCTGCGCACGCGGCGCAGCGCGCGCGGCCGGCGCGAGAACTGGTGGCTGTGGCTGCAGTGGCGCGACAAGGTCTGGCTGCAGCAGCGCCCGGCGCGCGGCGTCTGGGCCGGGCTGTGGACGCTGCCGCTGCTCGATGGCGAAGGCGACGCCGATGCGGTCGCGGCAAGCCTGGGTGTCAGGCTCGAAGCGCTGCCGGTGATCGAGCATGCACTGACCCACTTCGACTGGTCGCTGCACCCGCGCCGCGCGCGCTTGCCGCGCAAACCCTTGGTGGCGCTTCCCGGGCCGGGGCGCTGGGTCGAGCGCGGCGCGATCGAAGGTCTCGCGCTGCCGGCGCCGCTGCGGCGGCTGCTCGCATAGCGCGGCGCCGCTACGCGACGACGCCCTTGGCGCGCAGGAATTCGTCGACGAGCTGCAGCCGCACCTGCGCGTCGGGCAGCGCCATCAACTTGTGCTTCGCGGCGAGCGTCAGCGGCAACAGCTCGCACCAGCGGTTCGCGACCCATCCGGCATCGTCGAAGCGGTAGGGCTGCAGGAAGGGCACCGCGGCGCGCGCCTCGAGCGTCGCGACCGCGTCCTGCAGCGCGCGCACCGTCGCCGCCATCGCGTCGCCGGGCGCGCCGGGTTCGTCGTCGGCGAGGGTGTCGATCGCCGCCGTCCACAGGCCGTCGCTCTGGCATTGCGCCGCGCTCAGGCGAAAGCGCTGCGTGCCGCGGCAGCGGATGTTCAGGATGCCGGGCTGCTCGCTGTCGACGTCGAGCAGCTCGGCGAACGTGCCGACGTCCTCGAACTCGACGTCCGCG
>JBDHSE010000003.1:0-34454 GCA_039807955.1 Ideonella sp.
TGGGGCGCAGCGCCTGGCTGCGCCCGACTGGGTTCAGAACGGGATCGGGTCGCCGTGCTCGTCGAGTTCGGGCGCTGCCTTGGCGGCCTTGCGGCCCTTGGTGGCAGCGGGCTTCGCGGCCGGCATTGCGAGCGTCGCAGCCCTGCCCTCCTCCGCTGCCGCGCCGGGCTGCCCGCGCAGCGCCTCGCCCTCGGCCTTGGTGTCGAGGTAGTCGATCTCCTCGGCGGTGAAGGCCATGCTGTAGACCGTCTCGCCGTCGCGCTCGTAGTTGTTGTTCTGCACCCGGCCGACGACGTTGACGTGGCTGCCCTTGCCCAGGTACTGCGCGGCGTTCTCGGCTTGGCGGCCCCACAGCGTCCACAGGATCGCGGTCGCCTCCTCGCCGCGGTTCTCACCGGATCCCTTGCGGGTGTTGCTGATCGCGGTCAGCGTGGCCTTGGACACCGGGCCGTCGCGGCCCTGAACGGTATGCAGGCGCACGGCGCCGGCCAGGTGGGCATTGCGTTGTTCGACACGTACGAAAGCCATGATCAAGCTCCTTGTGAAGGCCAGCCACACCCGAATCGGGCTGCTGAAAACTGATCCTTCTGCTTGGACTCCTCGCTCCCGCCCTCGGGGGCGGGCGGGGGGTGGGGTTGGCTTCGACGGGCGCGAACACGAGTTGCGGTGAACCGGTTGCCCGGCCCACCGCATTGAAGATCCCCCCACAAGTCCCCCTCGCCAGAAGACGGGGGTGAGTGGGGGGATCGCGGTGGGCTGCAACCGGTTGCCGCGAAGCGCCCGTTCAACAGAGACAAAGGGCCCGAGCGCTGCGGCCGGTGTGACAGGTCCCCTGGCGCAGCGGACGCTCGGCGAGTGCCCGCCCCTGTTCCCGAGGACCGGCGGCACTGCGGCCGGCGTGCCACCAAGCGAAGCGACTGGCGCGGCGGTCGAGCCGGTCCGAGCCATCCAGGGATTCAGGTCTTCAGGCGGCCCGGCTTCGGGCGTGGCGGGTGGCCGGGGACGATCCGGCACGAGCGCAGCGCACGACAGCGCAGCGCAGTGCGCGAGCAGCGGGCCGGTTCGTCAAACGGGCGAGCGGAGAAGATGACGGTCGCGTCAGCGACGGCCATCAGCGAGCCGCGATCCCCGGCCACGGGAAAGGGCCGCCTTCGTCAGGACCGCCGGCGCAGCCGGCCTGGTCGCCGTCGTAGCCGCCACAGGCGGCGTGGCTGTTGCGCGAGGGACGGAAGCCCGTCCAGGGGCGAGACACGAGACGCAGGACCGCGGCTCGATGCGCAGCACGACGGCCCGGCACTGCGGAGCAGGGACGCGCCACGCAGTTATGCAAAGGGCGTAGGACGGACGGAACGTCTATGCTCGCCCGACGCCCCGATCGCGTGCTCCACTCACAAGTCGCTGTCCGGTGTCTACCGAGTGCTGACCGTGATCTGCGTAGTCACGACGTCCAGCGTCGTGTCGCAATTCCCGCATCGTGCTCGGCAGCGGAGCCATCCGTTCAGTTCTGCGGTTCCTTCCCGGATGAAATTCCGACACATTGCCGGATCCACGTCGCATGCCCGCAGACCCTGCTGTAAACCCTGACCCGAAGACGACGGAAGTGCATTGCAACCATTGACTTGCAAGACTAATATTGCTTTCACTTTGCAGTTTGCACGCCAATTCGCCGATCCGATGGACCTCGATCCTGCATGCGACACGGTCGCCTCTCTCCTGCTGCGTGGACTGGCCGCACGCGGTTTCGCGACGTTCCTGGCCAACCCAGGGACCGACTT
This sequence comes from Ideonella sp., assembly GCA_039807955.1. Lineage (GTDB taxonomy): Bacteria > Pseudomonadota > Gammaproteobacteria > Burkholderiales > Burkholderiaceae_C > CAIKUF01. The sequence goes on from JBDHSE010000003.1 coordinate 1,776, forward strand.
CGCGCCGCTGATCGAAGCCCATGTGCGTGCGCAACAGCGTGGTCTCGGGGTACCTCGTTTCGTCAACGTGCCGCACGAACAGGTCGCGGTGACGATGGCGCATGGCGCCTACTTGGTGGACGGCTCCCCCAAAGTGGTCGGCGTTCATCACACCGTCGGTACTGCGAATACGGTCTCGGCGGTGATGACGGCCGCACGTGAACGTGTGCCGCTGTTGCTTCTGGCCGGACGCGCGCCGTCCACGGAGTGCGGCAGCATCGGTTCACGCGATGTGGTGGTGCATTGGGGCACCGACACCTTCGACCAGGGTGGAATGCTGCGCGAGTACTTGAAGTGGGATCACGAGTTGCGCGAAGGCCAGGACGTCGAAGCGATCCTCGATCGGGCGCTGGATATCGCGATGAGCGAACCGCGCGGCCCGGTATACCTGACACTGCCGCGCGAGGTGCTGGTCTCTGCGGCGGCTGTGTCGCGCGGCGGGCGCCCGCGTGTTGGTGCAGTTGGGCCACAGCCTGATGCCAATGCCATCGCTCAACTGGCGGAATGGCTTCGCCGCGCCGAGCGGCCGGTCATCGTTACGTCGTCGGCCGGCCGCGATACCGAAGTGCCGGCGGCCCTCGCTGCCGTTGCCGAACTCGCCGCGATACCAGTTGTCGAGCACTACCCTCGGGCGGTCAACCTGCCGGGCGCACATCCCATGCATGCCGGCTTCGATCCGGCGCCATGGGTTGTGAAGGCTGACCTCGTGATCGCCCTGGATTGCGAGGTCCCATGGATGCCGCGCACCACCACCCTGCCAGCGCAAGCGAAGGTAGTCCACCTCGGCGTCGATCCGTTGTACGAACGCATTCCGGTTCGAGGTTTCCCGGTGGACCTCGCGATCGTTTCGCAGCCTGCTGCGGCTCTCCGTGCGCTGCACGCTGCGCTGCAAGCAAGCACCGACGCCGATACAGCGGCGATGGCAAGGCGCCGCGCCGAGGCGCGGGCACGCGAGCACCAGCGCCGCCAATCGTTGGCCACGCTGCGCGACGGTCCGGCCAAGTCGGGAGTGATCGATCCCCGATGGCTCGCCGCTTGTTTGCGCGACGTGCTCGACGACGACTGCATTGTGCTCAACGAGTATGGGCTGCCGCTCGAGCCGATGGCTTTCACGGGGCCTGGGCAGTTCTTTGGCGCCGGGATCTCGGGTGCGCTGGGCTGGACGCTGCCGGCCTCGCTCGGCGCACAGATGGCGGCACCGGAGAAGACCATCGTGGCCGTCGTCGGCGACGGCTCGTACCTGTTCGGCAATCCCGCTTCCTGCCACTACATCGCCGCCGCCGAGCGGTTGCCCGTGCTCGCCATCGTGCTGAACAACGCCGGCTACGCGGCAGTGAGGCGTGCGGTCGAAGTGGTCTACCCCGACGGTGCGGCGGTGCGTGAACCTTCGCTCGCGCTCGCGACATTCGACCCGGTGCCGCGCTATGACGGCATCGCCGCGGCTTGCGGCGCGCAGGCCGAGCGCATCGACGCGCCGGACGCGCTACCCGGCCGGCTGCGCGCGGCGCTCGCCTGCGTGCGCGAGCAGCGCCACCATGTACTGCTCAATGTCGTCTGCAGCGCGTAAGCGTCGCAACGTTTTCGAGGAGATAGCCTTGATCGACATCACCCGCATGCAACGCAATACTCGCATGAGCCAAGTCGTCCTTCACGGCGGCATCGCGTATCTTTCCGGCCAGGTGCAGCCCGGCTACCTGGACGGCTGCCCTCCGGTGCGCGAACAGACGCAGCAGGTTCTCGCGCGCATCGACGAGTTGCTGGCCGAAGCAGGAACTAGCAAGTCACGACTGCTCACCGCACAGGTGCTGCTGACCGACGTCGCCGAGTTCGATGAGATGAACGCGGTGTGGGAGCGTTGGATCGACCCGACCCACCCGCCGGCGCGCACCACCTGCGGCGCTGTACTCGCGCACCCGAACGTGCGGGTCGAGATCACCGTCACTGCCGCGCTCTGAACCCGTCTGTCCACTGTGCCCACCAATCGACGAGGAACCGGCCATGCGATCGATTTCACGGATCATCCTGTGCACCGCAATCTCTGGCCTCTGGCAGGTCGCAGCGGCGCAGTCAGCGCCGACCATCAAGGTAGCGTTCAACGCGCCCGGTGACGAGGCCAAGTTGCTGATGCGCGCGCACCCTGAGGCGTTCCCGGCGATCGGTCGCGACTACCGCATCGAATGGGTGCAGTTGCAGGGCACGGCGACGGTGTCGCAGGCGCTCCTCGTCGGGACTGTCGACTGTGGCATCAGTGCGCCGCTCACCCTGGCGCAAGCGATCGTCGCTGCGGGCATGCAACCTGTGTTGATCGGTGCGACCAACGGCGAGTCGCCACAGTCGTTCACCAGCTATTGGGTCGTCAAGGCTGATTCGCCGATCAAGTGGCCAAAGGATCTGAAGGGCAGGACCGTCGCAGTCAACACCATTGGCTCGCAGATGGACGCGTTCACGCGCATCTGGCTGAAGAACAATGGGTTGGACCCCGCGCGCGACGTGAAGATCGCCGAAGTACCCTTCCCGCTCGGCGAGACCGCACTGCGCCAAGGTCGCGTCGATGCAGCCGTTCTGGTGCAGCCGTTCGCGTCCAAGGCCGAGCAGACCGGCGGGCTGCGCCGGCTTGGCGCGCTTCGAGACGTTCAACCGAACCTGCTGAATCTGATCGAGGTCTGCCGCAAGAGCTTTGTCGACGAACACCCGAAGGTCGCGGCGCAATATGCGCAGGATTTCGCGGCAGCCTCGAAGCGCTTCTCTGCCGATCATGCCGCGTCTATCGCGCTGATCGCCGACACGCTGAAGGTACCGGTGCCGGTACTTCAGAGCTTCATGTTCACGAACAACGACTTCCAGCGCTATCCGGATGGGGTGATTGACCTGTCGGTGGTGCAGCGCAGCTTCGATCTCTTCCACGATAACGGCATGTTGGCCCGTAAGCTCGACGTGCGCGACTACGTGCGCCCCGGCGTAACGCTGGGTCTGCCAGCGCAGAAGTGATCCGCGCTGCGTTGTGACGCCGAACGGAAGCTCCCGCTTGACGAGCGACAACACCAGTGCATCCAACGTAGCGGCGCTGTCGCTGCATGACGTGGGCAAACGCTTCCCGACGCCACGCGGCGAGTTCACCGCGCTCGACCGGATCAGCCTGACGATCGCGCCCGGCGAGTTCGTATCCATCATAGGACCCAGCGGTTGCGGCAAGAGCACGCTTCTGTACATGATCGGCGGTTTTGTCCCGCCGAGCGACGGTCGCATCCACTCCGGCGGCGCGCCGCTGACCGGCCCTGGGCGGGACCGCGGCATCGTGTTCCAGGACGCGTCGCTGTTCCCATGGCTGACCGTGGCCGACAACGTCGCCTACGCGCTGCGTGAAGGAGGGCTGCCGCGCGAGGCGATCCGCGCGAAGGTTGCGCAGATGCTGTCGCTCGTGCATCTCGATGACTTCGCCGAGTTCCGACCCGGTCAACTCTCCGGCGGCATGCGCCAGCGCGTCGCGATTGCGCGTACGCTCGCCTACGACCCTGCCATCCTGCTGATGGACGAGCCATTCGGTGCGTTGGACGCCTACACACGCACCGTGCTTCAGGACGAACTTCTTGCGCTGTGGGACCGCAGCCGCAAGACGGTCGTGTTCGTGACGCACGGCGTCGACGAAGCGGTGTACCTGTCCGACCGCGTTGTGCTGATGAGCCGTTCGCCGGGACGCGTTCATAGCGAGGTGAGGATCGACCTGCCTCGTCCGCGCGTACGCAGCGAACTGCTGCGCAGCCCCGTCTATCAGGAGCATGTGATCACGCTCGGCGAGGCGATGATGCGCATGCACGGCGATGCGTGATGGAGCTGTATCGGTAGCGAGGCTGCGTTCAGCCGGGGAGCATCTGGCCACCTTCACGGCACTGCTGCTGGTCTGGCAGGCCACCGCGCTACTGGTACGCGCCGACTATCTGCCAGGTCCGTTGGCCGTCCTTCCGCGCTTGGCCGAATTGCTGGGCGATCCGGCTTTATGGGGGGCGTTGGCGGCCAGCATGCGACGCCTGGCGATCTCCTTCGCGCTGGCGCTGGCGTGCGGCGTCGCACTCGGGCTCGTGATCGGGCGCGTGCCACTCGCGCGCACGCTGCTCGAACCGCTGCTCGCGCTGAGCTATCCCATTCCCAAGGCGGCAGTGCTGCCGATCGTGATGCTGTGGTTTGGCGCGGGCGACGTCTCGCAGGTGTTCGTGATCGCGACCACTGCGACGCTGCCAGTGATCTACCACACTGCCGACGGCGCGCGGCGCGTCAACGAGCGGTTGCTGTGGGCGGCTGCGGCGATGGGCAGCGGACCGCTGCGGCGGTTGGTACGCATCGTCGTCCCGGCCACGTTGCCCGAGATTGCCGCGGGTTGCCGCACCGGCATCGTCATGGCGCTGATTGTCATGGTCACGGCGGAGATGATCTCGCGCCAGGACGGTATTGGCAGCCAATTGTTCGTTCACTTCGACATGGGGCAGAACATCGACATGTACGCGCTGATCGTGCTGCTCGGCGTCCTTGGGCTGGTTCTGGACACCGCGTTCGATGCCTTGCGGCGCCGCCTGACGCGGTGGAGCGACGCGCAATGAGCCCACGCTCGGTCGCTTCGAGGAGTCTGCGGACCATGGAGCGAAGCCTGGAGATCACGGCGTGACCACGGCTGCCTTCGCCGCCGCTCCGCGCTGGCTCGGCGTGCTGCCGGTAATCGCGCTCTTGCTCGTCTGGGAGACGGTCTGCCGCGTCGGCGCGATCTCGCCGGCGTTGTTGCCGGCGCCATCGGCGATTGCCGGCCGCGCAGCGTCGATGTTCGCCGACCCGGACTTCCTCGTCCAGTTCGGCATCACGATGCGAAGACTGGCCATCGGCTTTGTGCTGGCGGTCGTCGCCGGCGCGACGCTGGGCATCGCCGCCAGCCTGTGGCACACGACGACACGTGCGCTTTCGATCCTGATCGGACTGCTCGCGCCATTGCCCAAGATCGCGCTGTATCCGGCGCTGCTGCTCACACTCGGTTTCGCCGATGCATCCAAGATCGCGCTCGTCTTCGCCGATGCGGTCTTTCCGGTGCTGATCGCCACTTTCCAGGCAGTGCGCCAGGTCGACCCGCGGTTGCTGTGGTCGGCCGCCGCGATGGGCTCGTCGCCGGCGCGATCACTAGTGCGCGTGGTGTTGCCGGCCTGTCTGCCCGCAATCATCACTGGCGCACGGGTGTCGGCGGTCATTGCCTGCATCGTCGTGTTGCTGTCGGAAATGCTCGCCTCTACCGACGGCCTGGGTCATGTATTGGTGGCCGCGTCGCGCAGTTTCCGCACTGCGGACATGTTCGTGCCGGTGGCGATCATGTCGCTCACCGGCTTCGCTCTGGACAAGGCGCTGGGCGCGGTGGCTCGACGGGTGGCGCACACATGAGCAGCGGCCACGACGATTCGCACAAGAACGGCGCAGACTCAACCGACCCGCCGGGCCCGAGACGCCGCACACGCCGCAAGGCGCTGCCATTCGCTGTCCGATCGTATCCGCATCCTGCCACTCGGTTGGTCGAGAAGATGAGTGCGGAAATCTTCAAGGGTCACTTCTTCGACGAGTACCTCGCAGCGCTGCTGGCGCGTGCCAGCGCCGCTGTGTCGGCCGAGTTCAACGAGGACGTGACGCGTGCGGGGCTGCCGGTGCTGCACTGGCGCGTGCTTGCCACGCTGCACGACTCCGACGGCATGGCGATGTCCAGCATCGCCGAACTGACACTGATCCCGCCGCCGACGCTCACGCGCCTCATAAAGCGCCTCGAGCAGGCGGATTGCGTGCGAACGGAACGCGACCGGCAAGACCGGCGTACCACGCGCGTCTACATTCAGCCGCCGGGCCGTGATCGCGTGGCCGGGCTGGTCGCGATGGCCAAGGAACGTCAGCGTGTACTGCTCGACGGTATCGACGCGCAGGCGCTGCAGGCGTCTCTGCGCCACTTGATCGCATTCTGCGCGGCCAGACGCAGGAAGCGGACCGTGATGACGTGAACGCCCCGGAGCGCACCGAACCGGATGTGGAGTTGACCCCGTTTCGCGGAGGCCACGTCCCGGCGAAGGAGGTCACCTCCGCATGCGTGCGATGAGGTCGCAAGGCAGGCGGGGGTACGCATCGATCCTTCTCGCGTTCGATCGAGCGCATGGGCATGATGCGAGGTGGACCAAATGGCTCAAGCGCGTTGGCGATAGGACGTGGCGGTTCAATGTCCCGGTCAGCACCGGACTCAGCGCCCGTCAGTCGCTTGCCTCAGATGCGGTCGCCTGCTTCCAACAGCACGATGAGCGTTTGACACATGGATTCGACATAGAGCCGGATGCGTGGCAACGTCGACGGGTACTTGCAAGGCTCGCAAACCGGCATGCGGATCGCGTGCTTGCGGAAGTGCTTCGTGTGTCCAACGAACTCCTCCACGTTCTTGGTCCTTTCGTCGACCGCCCCTCTCGATGCTGGGCACCAAGGGACAAACCTGAGCCGACGCCCTGCCCCAACTTCCATGTCTGAGCTACCATGCATCCGCCAAGCAACTTCCGGGAGGCATGAAGATGGCTAAGGATTCCAAGGTGAAGCAGTTGCCGGCGAAGGCGCCGTATCAGGTGGATGCAACACGGCGCCGCTTGGTAGCGGCGGGGACGCTGGCCGGCGCAGGCACTGCGTTGGCGGGTTTTCCGGCGATCGTGCGCGCCGCCGAGCCGCTGAAGATCGGCTTGCTGCTTCCGTTTTCCGGTGGGCTCGAGTTGTTCGGACAACAGGGCGAACAAGGCGTGCGCCTGGCCGTCGAAGAGTTCAACAACGGCACCGTGCTCGACCGCAAGATCGAGATCATCAAGGCCGACGACAAGACCGATCCGAAGACTGCCGTCGAACGCGCCGGCCAATTGATCCGGCGCGACAAAGTCGCTGCCATCATCGGCCCGGTCACGTCGGCCAACCGCGATGCGATCAAGTCGACCATCGAGCGCGGCAAGACGCCTCTGCTCTATGCCACAGACTACGAGGGAGGCGTATGCAGTCCATACATCGCCTGCTACTCCGCGTTGCCAGCGCACTATGTCGATCCTTTTATCCCATGGCTCGCCAAGGCGGCCGGGGCGCAGGCGGGTTTCTATCTCTTCGGCGCCGACTACATCTGGCCGCAGAAGATGAATGCCGCCATCAAGACTGCGGTGGCGCGCGCCAACGGCAAGGTGGTCGGCGAGGAGTACACCCCGTTCGGGGTCAAGGACTTTGCTCCGACGATTCGCAAGATCGCCGACTCCGGCGCCAAGGTGCTGGTGCTGACGCTGCCGGGGGCGGACGGTGTCACCTTCGTCAAGCAATTCGTCGCTGCCGGCATGAAGGACAAGGTGCGCATCGCCTTCATGGGTTTCAACGAGAACTATCTGCCCGGCTTTACCGGAAGCGAGTCCGACGGCATCGTCACCTGCTCCCACTTCATCCAGACGCTGGATCGTCCCGAGGCCAAGGACTTCGTGGCGCGGCAGCGCAAGCGGTTCGGTGCAACCGCAACGGTCAGCTACTACGTCGATTCGCACTACGGCATCACGCGCTTCTATCTCGATGCGGTTCAGAAAGCAAAGTCGGCCAAGCCGGAAGACGCGATGAAGGCCATCATCAACCAGACCATCACGGTCGGCAACGGCCCGGTGACCATGCGTGCCGACGATCGCCACGTCGACCTGAACATGCTGATCTCCGAAGCACGAGGAGGTCAGCTGCAGATGCTGGAATACATCGGGAAGGTGGTCGCGCCAAACCAGTGCGCCAAGTAGCGTGGACGGACCCCTTCTCGCCATCGAGGGGATCCGCAAGAGTTTCGGCGGGCTGAACGTCCTGACCGGCGTCGATCTGACGCTCGCCCCCGGCGCGGTGAAGTGCATCATCGGGCCCAATGGCTGCGGCAAGAGCACGCTGTTCAACATCCTCACCGGGGTGCTGCGTGCCGATGGCGGGCACTTCACCTTCGGCGGGGTCCGTGCCGACGGTCTGCCAGCGTACCGGATCGCGCGCCTCGGGATGCTGCGCAAGTTCCAGGTGCCGGGGGTGCTCCCTGGACTGACGGTGGTCGAGAACCTGGAGATGGCGCGCCTGGGCCGCGCCGGCGGAAGCGTCCTTGCCACATTGGGCGGAGGTGCAGACCTCGATTGCTTCGACCGGCTGCGCGAGGCGGACCTGCTTACCCACTTCGCGACCCCGGTCGAACAACTCCCTCATGGCCTGAAGCAGCGCTTGGAGATCCTGATGCTGGTCAGCCGCGGACCGAAGCTGCTGCTGCTCGACGAACCCACCGCCGGCATGACGCCGCAGGAGACTGCCGATACCGCACGCATGATCCGCACGATCAGCCGCGAGCACGGCATCGCGGTCCTGGCCATCGAGCATGACATGCGCTTCGTGCGCGATCTGGATTGCCCGGTGGTGGTGATGCTCAAGGGCGTCGTGCAGAGCGAGGGCGACTACGAAGGCGTGCGCCAGGACCCGCTGGTGCGCGCCGCCTATCTCGGAGAAGCGGCGTGAACGGCCCCTCGACGGACCAGATCAACGCTGCGCACATCGCGCCTCCGCCCGTCACTGCATCGGGAACAGGCTCAGTGCTGCTCGCGATCCGCGATCTGCGCGCCGGGTATGCGCGTGGCGACCAGGTCATCGGCGGACTGTCGCTCGAGTTGCACGCCGGACGCTCGCTCGCTGTGATGGGGCGCAACGGCATGGGCAAGACCACGCTGATGCGCGCGATCATGGGGCTGGTCAACGTGTCGGCCGGGACCATCGAACTCGCAGGACAAACCATCACCGGCTGGCCCTCGCACCGCATCAGCCGCGCCGGCGTCGGCTATGTGCCGCAGGGCCGTGAGATTTTTCCGGGCTTCTCGGTGGAGGAGAACGTGCGCCTCGGGGCGCTGGCGCACGAACATCGTGAGCCCGATTTCGAACGCCTCTACCGCTACTTTCCGGTGTTGCGGGAACGCGCTGCGCAGCGCGCGGAAACATTGTCCGGCGGTCAGCAGCAGATGCTCGCAATTGCCCGCGCGCTGGCGGGGCACCCCCGGCTGCTGCTCCTCGATGAACCGTCCGAGGGTATCCAGCCTTCGCTGGTGCACGAGATCGCGGGCATCCTGCGGCGCATCAACCACGAGGAACGCCTGACGATTCTGCTCGTCGAGCAGAACCTCGAGATGGTGCAGGCCGTGGCCGACGAGATACTGTTCGTGGAGAACGGCCGCGACGGCGAACGCATCGACGCGCAGACGCTGCGTGCCGCACCCGAGATCTTCGAGCGAAACATGGGACTTTGAACGATGAGCCAGTTCCTCCCTGTCGTGCTCGATTCGCTCAACTACATCGCGGTGCTGCTCCTGGTGTGCATCGGCCTGGTCCTGATCTTCGGCCTAATGCAAGTCATCAACCTCGCGCACGGCGAGTTCTTTCTGATCGGTGCCTACGGTCTGTGGTACGCGCAAGGCATGGGTCTGCCGTTCACGGTCGGTGTGCTGCTCGGGACTCTGGCGGCCGGACTCGTAGGGTTGCTTGCGGAAGTGACCGTCATCCGGCTGATGTACCAGCGTCCGCTCGACACCATCCTCGCGACCTGGGGCCTTTCGATTGCGATCAAGCAGGCGATCACGATCGCGTTCGGCGCGCAGTCGCAGCAGATTGCCTCACCGCTCGATTCGGCGGTGTCGATCTTCGGCGTGTCCTATTCCTCATACCGGCTGCTGGTGATGCTGGTCGCGGTCGCAGTGGCCGTCGGAGTATTCCTGATTCTCTATCGCACCCGCTTTGGTCTGGCGGCGCGGGCGGCAATGGTCAACCGGGATATGGCGCGCTCGGTGGGCATAGATACGCGCCGCGTCGATCGCACCGCCTTTGCGCTTGGTACGGCACTCGCGGGGCTGGCTGGCGCCGTGATGGCACCGCTGATGAGCGTCGATCCGCAGATGGGATTCGGTTTCATCCTCCCGGCGTTCCTGTCGATTCTGGTCGGTGGTGTCGGCTCTCCGGTCGGTGCGCTGTGGGGCACGGGCCTGATGGGCAGCTCGCAGACCGCGATCGCAACACTGTGGAATCCGGTGATCGCGCAGATCGCAGTCTTCACGCTGGCTATCGTGGTGATCCGTCTGTACCCGAACGGCATCACCGGAGGACGGCGATGAGCAGCTTGCGCGGTCTGGGGCGCACCGAGTTGCTCGTCGGTGCGGTCTGGCTGCTCGTATTGGCGGCGCCACTGCTGCTCGGCGAATGGGAACTTTCACGGCTGGCGCAACTGCTGTGCTATGGCATCTTCGCGATCAGCCTCGCGTTCGTGTGGCATCAGGCGGGCCTGCTGTGCTTCGGACAGGCGCTGTTCTTCGGCGTCGGCGCCTATCTCGCGGCGTTGGCGAGCAAGGGCATGTTGCCCGGGGTGCCGGAGTCGCCTTGGCTGGGACTGGTGCTTGCGGCAATCGGCGGCGCGCTGGTGGCCGCCCTGCTGGGGCTGTCACTGTTCATCGGGCGGGTGGTGAAGGGCGCCTTCTTCGGCATCGTGACGCTGTGTGCGGCCGTGATCGCCGAGCGCATCGCGATCAACTGGGATGCGATCGGCGGCTACAACGGCCTGCTCGACGTCCCGCCACCCTCATTGTGGGGCGGCCTCGACATGCTCGACCCCCGCGCGGGCTATTGGGTCATCGCGATCATTGCCGTGCTTGCGGTCATGCTCTTCGGTGCACTCGCGGCCTCGCCCTGGGGGACGGTGTTGCGCGCGATCGGAGCCGACGAGACGCGGGTGTCGACATTCGGTTATCCGGTGGCGCGTCACAAGGTCGCTGCCTTCGCGTTGGCGGGCGGGCTCGCCGGTCTTGCCGGCGGTCTGTTTGCCGGACAGTTCGGCTTCGTGGCGCCCACCGCGCTCGGATTCGGGCTTTCGACCGAAGTGCTGGTATGGGTACTGATCGGCGGCCGCCAGTCGCTCACCGCAGCCTTTCTCGGCGCGGTCGGACTGAAGTATCTCGAAGGCGTGCTGTCCGAGACCCTGGGGCACTACTGGCTGCTCGCGCTGGGCATACTTCTGATGGTGATCGTGATGTACTTTCCGCGTGGCGTGCTGGGCGGCATCCTGGGCAGCGCGCTGCCCCGGCGACTGCGCGCCCCGGCGCCGGCCGGATGACTGGAGCCTCTATGGGAGGGAATGACCATGAGTGACGTATTCTCGAGCGTTCGCAACGAGCAGACCGTGACACTCGATCCCGCGCGCACGGCGGTGCTGGTGATCGACATGCTCAACGACTTCTGCAAGCCGGGGGGCAAGATGGTGCTGCCCGGCTACGAGCGGCTGGTTCCGCCACAGCTGGCGCTCATCGAGCAAGCCAGATCGCAAGAGGTGCCGGTGTTCTGGGTGATCCAGTCTCACGACCCGCGCCTGCGCCGCGACCGCGAACTGCTCAAGCGTGGCAGCCACTGCCTGCTCGGGACCTGGGGCGTAGAGGTAGTCGACGAGCTCGGGCCGCGCGAGTCGGACTTCCACCTCTACAAGCATCGCTACTCGGCCTTCTTCCAGACTCCCTTGGACCTGCTTCTGAAGGATATGAACTGCGACCAGGTGATCGTTTTCGGCATCGTGACCAACATTTGCGTCCGCTCCACCGTGCACGATGCCTTCTTCCTCGGCTACGAAGTGGTCGTTCCCGAAGACTGCTGCGCGGCCACTGGCCCGCGCGAGCAGGAAAGCTCGCTGTACGACATCGCGACCCATTTCGGGGTCGTGAGCCGCTCGGGCGCGGTCATCGACGCACTGCGCAACCGCAAAGGTCTGACGACCGTCGAAGGTATCGTATGAGCACGGCAGGATCGGCGAGCAGTGAGGGGCGCCTGGCCGGCAAGGTGGCGGTCGTGACAGGCGCTGCCAACGGGATCGGTGCCGCCGTGGCACGTCGTTTCGTCGACGAAGGTGCGCGGGTCATGCTGGCCGATGTCGAGGCGACTGCGGGCCAGTCGCTGGCGGACGCGCTCGGCGCAGCCGCTGCGTTCCGACGCTGCGACGTTGGCCGACCTGCCGAGTTGCAAGCCCTGTTCGAGGCGTGCGAGTCGCACTTCGGCCGGCTGAACGTGCTCGTCAACAATGCCGCGATCCAGTCGACCCATGACTTCGAGAATACCGACGAGGCTGAATGGCAGCGCATCATCGACGTCAACCTCAAGGGCGTGTTCTTCGGCATCCGTCAAGCAATCGCGTTCATGCGACGCGCCGGCGGCGGCGCGATCGTGAACACCTCATCGACCTTCGCGCTCGTCGGTTCGCCGGGGTACTCGGCCTATCACGCGACAAAAGGGGGCGTGAGCGCACTCACGCGTGCGGCGGCCGTATCGCTGATCAAGGACCGTATCCGCGTCAACTCCGTGTGCCCGGGCACTACCCTTACCGAAGGGCTCGTGTCCAGCGTGCGAAACACCGCAGTCGACTACGATGCCGCGATGGCCTCCTTCGCAGCACTGCAACCTATGGGGCGTTTCGCGCAGCCTGGTGAGATCGCGGGCGCCTACGCATTCCTCGCTTCGGACGATGCAAGCTACGTGACCGGTGCGGAACTAGTGGTCGACGGCGCATACACCGTGGTTTGAGAGCGCACTTGCGGCTCGATCGCGTACCTTGAGGTAGAGGCGAGGGTCTTGACCTTCGCGCTACAGTCGCATGGTTGCGAAGGCGAATCCCGTAGGACACCCAAGCACTGCCAGCAGCATGTGAGGGTTTCTGTGGGGTCTTTGGGTCGGCGCGGGCAGGAAGTGAAGACACGACAGGCACTTGACCTCGCAATCGAGGTTCAGGTGCAGAACATCGAATAGGTTTTCGAGGGATCCAGCAGGTCCCTCGAAACACACCGACCGAATGTCGCGGATGCGAGCGTGTCAGCCCGGCTCGCGAACTGAAGGGTGACTCGCCGCAACGCTCGCGCCGCATCGCCGCCAGCGATCAGCGGCTATGACGACTTCGATGCTTCGGCGGCGCTGACGCGCAGCCGGCCCAGGACTCCTGCGAGCTGTTTGGAGTCGGCGCCGGCGAGCCCTGCGAAGAGCGAGATGACCCAGGATTCGTGGACCGCCGCGATCTCCTCGAAGATCTTCCTGCCCTTGGGCGTCAGGCGCAATTGATACGAGCGGCGATCGGCCGCATCGACGCGCTTGGCGACCATCCCTTCCTTGATGAGTGCGTTCGACCGGCCCGTGACGTTGCCGCCGGTGACCATCAGGTAACCCGACAGCGCGGTCATGCTCAAACCCTCGGGGTGCCGATGCAACTGGGCCAGAAGGTCGAACTGCGAAAGCGACATCCCGAACTGCGCGTGCAGGCGCCGCCGCAACTCGGATTCGATCTGCCGCGTACAGGCGAGCCACCTGAGCCAGGTGCGAAGCGATTGATGGTCGTGCTCCGAAACGCCGGCTTCGATGCCGATTTCTTGCGGCGCCGGAACGCGAGGGTTGGTGCGTCGTTTCAAGGTGTCGAGGGATGTTGCGGCTACTTTGCCAGCTCGCGCGCCAGCATGTAACCCGAACCGGCGCCGGTTCCGGCTCCCGGCCAGGTGCTCGCACCGACGTGAAACAGGCGGTCGATGCCGGTTCTCCAGCGCGAGCGGCCGAGGGCCGGTCTGAAGACGAAGAACTGATCGAAGTGATGGCTGCCCGAAAGGCTGTCGCCGCCGACCAGGTTCACGTTGTCGCGCGCGATGTCGTGCGGCGAGATCACATGCCGCGCGCGCACGCTGGCACGCAGGCCGGGCGCGTAGGTCTCGAGGATGTCCAGCACGCGGTCGGCGTAGCGCTCCTTGATCGCGTCCCACGATGCGGCCGCAATCTCGCCGCGCGCGTCGCCGCGCACCTCGAACGGCAGCACACGCACCTGCACCCACAGCACATGCTTGCCGGGTGGCGCGCGCCCGGGATCGAACACCGTCGGCTGACCCACGACCAGCACCGGCTCGGCAGGAAGCCGGTGGACCAGCGCATCGGCATAGGTCTGCGCCATCTGCTGCAACGACGGCGCCACATGAACGTAGGCGAACTGCGAAAGCTCGTCGCCCGCGAGCCACTTCGGCAGCGCGTCGAGCGCAAGGTGCACCATCATCGTCGCCGGTCCTGGCCGCAAGCGGGCGGCGCCCGCCGCATCCGGCGGCGCCGCATCGCCGAGCAGCGGCCCATAGAGCGCGGCAGGGTGGACGTTGGCGATCACCGCCCGCGCGGCGTGGATGCGCTCGCCGCCGGCCAGCAGCACGCCTTCGGCGCGGCCGCCACGGACTTCGATGCTCTGCACGTCCGCGGCGGTGCGAACCTCGCCGCCGCTGGCACGGATCGCGCCCACCATCGCCTTGACGACGGTATCGGCGCCGCCTTGGCCGAGCGCCATGCCAAAGCGCTGGCCGGCCATGGCTTCGAGGTACGGAAACAGCGTCCCTCCCGCCACGTCCGGGCCGTAGTCCAGATGCATGCCCCAGGCCGCGAGCAGGCACTGCACGGCCTCGCTGCGGAACTCGCGCTGCAGCCAGGAGCGGGGCGAGCTCAGCAACATGCGCGCCAGTTCGGCGCTGTCGCGCAGTCCGCATCGGCGCAGCAGGCCGCCCAGTTTGCCAAGCGCACTCCACGAAGGCATCGGGCTGCCGAGCAGGCCGAACAGATACGGCATCTGACGCTCGAAGCGCGCATCGAGCGCCCGCCAGCGTTGCGCGTCCTCGGGGTCGGCTCGCGCGATCCGCGCCAGGGTTGCCTCGAGCCCCTGCTCGACGCCGAGCCATGGCACGCCGGCGCCGGCGGGGAACACCGACGCGAACGGTTTGGCCGCACCGACAAACGCCAGACCGTGCGAGGCAAGCCTCGCCCCGTGCTCGGCATGAAACGCCGAGCCTGCGAACAGGCTCAGGTTCATCGCGTACAAGTCGTGCCGAAACCCGGGCAGCGTGCATTCGGCGGTCTTGATCGCGCCGCCGGGTTTGGATGCCCTCTCGAGCACCAGCACGCGCCAGCCGCGCGCGCTCAGATGCACGGCCGCCGCCAGGCCGTTGTGGCCGGCGCCTACGACGACCGCGTCCGCCTGCACCGTGTTTGTCTCCACGGGTTCAGTGCGGCCGCAGTGTCTCCGACGGGCTGCATCCGTACTGGCGGCGATACTGAGCGGCGAAGCGCCCCATGTGGACGAAGCCGTGGTCGAGCGCCACTTCGGTGACGTTCGTCGGCCGCTGCTCGTTCGCCGCAGCGCGCAAGGCCTGGTGGACCGCGGCCAGGCGCTGGCCGCGCGCATAGGTCAGCGGCGGCGGATCGCCGTTGCGCCGGAACACCGCTTCGAGCGTGCGCGGGCTCACGCAGGCGTGGTTCGCGATCTCGGGCAGCGTCAGCGCCGCGGTCAGGTTCGCATGGATGTACTCCTTGGCGCGCCGCAGGCTGCGCTGTTCGGCGCGCGGCGCTTCGCCGGCCGACTCGCCGTAGCCCAGCATCGTCGTGAACACCGACAGCAGGAACTCCTCCATCGCCGCGAATGCCGCCGGATGGCGCATCCACTGCTGGCCGAAATCGTCGAGATTGCGCGTCAGGTCGAGCACCGCCTGCCACCAGGCGGCGACATCGGGTTCACTGCGCCGGCGCGCCGAGGCGAAACGCATCCGAGCCGCGCCGCCCGGCGTGCCGCAGCGCACCTCGACCACGCCGCGCGGCACCTGCACCAGAATCATCTGGCAATCGCCGCTCCACAGCATGCGGCAGCGCTCGCGAGGCTGCAGCAGGGTCAGCGTGGCCGGATCGCTGGGGACCTGCGCGTCGGCGCCGAGCAGCATGCCGCGTCCGGCCAGGGTCAACTGCAGCATGTAGAAGTCGCCGCGCTCGCCGGGGTCGATCAGCACGTCGGCGCCGTAGCGCAGCGTGTTCAGGCTGACGTCCCGAAACCGCACCTGGTTGTGGCAGACGTCGAGGTCGCGGGCGTCGCCGTGGAACTCGAGGCGGTGCGGCGAAAACGTGCGGCCGACGAGCGCACACGCCTCGTCGATGTCGCGCGAGCGGCTCAGCGGGAAATCGTCCAGCAGTTGACGAGCGGCGGCGCCGTGCATGCAGTGTTCCCCCTCGAGGCGAAGACCACTTACTTTATTCGTAAAGCAATCCGCTGGCAAGCGGGCAGATCCGTAGGCATTCACCCCGAGCTCACTGCACCGCCACAGTCGGGTTTACCCCGGCGTGACGCTGTCGTCGGGCGCTGCTCGCTACTTTCTCGCCAGTGCGTTGGCGACGTGATATCCCGACGCGCCGCTCAGGCCGGGGCCGGGGTGCGTGGACGCGCCGATGTGCCAGAGCTGCTTGACGGGAGTGGCGTGGTCCTTGGTGCCGCGTAGCGGGCGCCAGAACATGTACTGGTCGACGCTGCATTCGCCCGAATACGGGTCGCCGCCGACCAGGTTCATGTTCATGCGCTCGAGGTCGGCCGGCGAGACGACGGCGCGCCCGACGATGCTGGACTCGAGCTTGGGGATGAAGCGCGCCAGCCGCCCGATGATGCGGTCCGCATAGCGCTCACGCACGTCTTCGCTCCAGCGGCCGTCGGCGGGCGCGGCGATCTGCCCCGCAGCGTCGCCGTGGATCACGCGCGGGCACTCGGGCAGTTGAATCCACAGCACGGCGCCGCCGGCCGGCGCGCGCGACGGGTCGAGCGCGGTGGGGTGGCAGACGCAGATCGTGCCCTCGGCCGGCAGCAGGCCGCGCTCGGCCTCGTTGACGGCGCGCGAGACGCCGTCGAGCCCGCTCGTCAGGTGCAGATACGTCACGTCGGCCAGCGCCGGGTCGGTCCATCGGGGTGGCGAGGACAGCGCCAGGTGGATCTGCATGTTGCCCTTGCCGTAGCGGTACTCGGCAGCCTGCTCGCGCAGCGTCTCGGGCGCGGCCGAGGGTGGGATCAGGCGGCCGTAGAGCTGGGTCGGCGTGACGTTGCAGATCACGTTCCTGGCCTGCCACTGGCGGCCATCGGCGCAGCGCACGCCCTGCGCCTTGCCGCCGGCAATCAGGATCTCGGCCACGTCGGCGTTGACGTGGAACTCGCCACCGGCCTTCTCGACCACCGCCTTGAAGGCTTCGACGGTGCGGGCGTTGCCGCCCTGCACCAGCGGCAGGCCGACGCCTTCGAGCGTGAACGCGATCACCTGCGCCATCAGCGCCGACATCGGCGACTCGGGGCCGAGGCCGGTGTGCAGCACCCAGGGCGCCAGCACCGCGCGCACCAGGTCGGACTTGAACCGGCTCGACAGCCAAGCGCGTGCGCTCTGCATCGCGGGGCTGAAGAATCCGAGCGTCTCGTGCGCGCCTTGCTTCCAGACGCGGCCGAGCATCATCTTGCCGATCTGCGAGCTCCACAGCTCGTTGCCCAGGAGCGCGAAGATCAGCTCGGCGTTCTGCTCGACGAAGCCGATGCCGGCGCGGTAGGCGTCGCCGTCGCCGGCGGCAAGCTGGTTCATCGCGCGCGCGTTGTCGTCGCGCGAGGTGCGCAGGATGAACGAGCGCCCGTCGGGCAGCAGCACGCCGGTGGGCGTCGCGTTGTTCACATAGCTCAAGCCGGCGGCGTGCAACGCGTCCTTCAACTCGGCATAGCCGGGCGAGGTGACGAACAGCGGATGCGCGGTGGACATCGTGTCGTGCAGGTAGCCCGGCACGGTCAGTGCCTCGGTGCGGATGCAGCCGCCGAGCATCGCCTCGCGCTCCAGCACGCAGACCTTCTTGCCGCGCCGCGCCATCACGGCGGCGCACACCAGCGAGTTGATCCCGCTGCCGACGATGATGGCGTCGAACTTGCTCATCGGTGACCTCGCGTTCAGGCAGCCAGCAGCAGCTTCATCATCCCGCTGGCCGGTGGTTGCTCGATCTCGGGCACCGCGTATCGGCCCCGGTAGAACAGCAGCGGCGCGGCGCTGCGCGTATGCAAGGCCTCGACGCGGCCGATCAGGATCAGATGGTCGCCGCCATCGTAGCGGTGCTCGACCGAGCACTGCAACACCGCCGTGCCGCCCGCCAGCAGCGGCACCCCGCCCAGGCCCTGGCCGACCTCGACACCGGCGAACTTGTCGTGCCCGGCCTTCGCAAAGCGGTCCGACAGCGCCTGCTGGTCGTGCGCGAGCACATGGACGGCGAAGTGGCTCGCGGCCTCGAAGGCCGGCAGGCTCAGCGAGCGCTTGGCCAGGCTCCACAGCACCAGCGGCGGGTCGAGCGAGAGCGACGCGAAGCTGTTGACGGTGACGCCGATGTGCTCGCCATCGGGGGCGAGCGTGGTGACGACGGTGACGCCGGTGGCAAAGTGCCCCAGCGCGTCGCGCAGGGTGCGGGCGTCGATCATGCCGCCACCTTCAGCCCGGCGGCGGTGTCGATCGCGCGCTGGTTGGCGGCAGGGTCGAACCAGTATTCGGCGTAGTCGCGCGGGTCGTTGAAGCCGTTGGCGACGCGCGAGGCCATCGCCGGCACCTGCTGGCAGGCGCCCATCATGTTGACGATGTGCTCGGGCGGCGGCACAAGCATGCTGTTCGTCCAGCGCACGACCTTCTCGGCATAGCCGTTGTAGAGGTCGTCGAAGGTGCGCGTCATCCACGCTTCGTCGAACGGCTGGCCGCCGCGCGCCATGATGGCGTCGAAGTAATGCTTCGCGCCCCAGGTCGCGTTGTTGGAACCCTGGCCGGTGATCGGGTCGTTGACGATCACGGCGTCGCCCAGGCCCATCACCTTGCGGCCGGAAGGCAGCGTCAGCACCGGATGGCGCACGGTGGGCGTGATGCGGCCGGCGAGGATGCCGTTGTCGTCGGTGAGTTGGCAGTCCTTGCTGCGCTCGTACTCCCAGGGCAGGAATTTCTTCAGGATGTCGAGGCTCATCTGCAGATGGTCGGCGGCGTCCTTGCACTCGTGCCAGCGATCCATCGGGCCGCCGTTCACGCCTTCGAGCACCATGATGTCGCAGACCTTGGTCTTGCCCGAGCCGTAGGGGCCGTCGACCGTCAGCGACGGGAACACGAAATACTCGCCGACGCCCGGGATCAGGTTGAAGTTGACGCACTCGATGTAGTCGTGGCGCTTCATGCCGGTGACGTAGGTCAGCGCCAGCTTGCGCATCGACTCCTTGATCGGCGAACGCTCGGCGTTCGTGGCAAGCAGCTTGACCACTTCGCCCTTGCCGCCCGCCAGCAGCACCAGATCGTGCGTGCCGGCGAGGTCTTCCATCTCGGCGATGCCGACGTCGACGATGTGCAGCTTGCCGCCGCGGCGAACGAACTCGTCCATCCAGCCGGGGTACTTCAGGCGCTGGTCGACCGCCTGGCCGGGCTTGTGCAGCGGCGCGTACCAATGGATCGCCTTGGTGCCCGAACCGTCGGGGTTGGGGATGGCGAACGAGATGCCGTCGGTGTTCGGGCAGGCGGCTTCCCACTGGTTCATCTTCCAGTCGCGCTCGACCTGCAGCTTCGGGTCGAAGATGAACTGCGAGGACATCACCTTGCCGTTCCAGAAGCTGGCGCCGTCGCGGTTGGTGTAGATGCTGACCTGGTGGCCCTGGTCGAGCAGGCCGACGCCCAGCAGCAGGCCGGCCTGGCCGCCGCCGATGATGGCAATGGTGCGGGGGGTTTGGGTGGTCATGGTTTGTCTCCGGGGGTGTGAAGGTGGGTGCGGGGATCGGTGCCGGGTCAGCCCGTCAGGCGGCCGATGGCAGCAGCGCGCGCCTCGGGGCCCAGGGCCTGGTAGCCGCCGTCGACGGCGTAGTTGGCGCCGGCCACGAAGCTGGCCTTGTCCGACAGCAGGAAGGCGACGACGTTGGCCACTTCGGCCGGCAGGCCCAGGCGGCCGAGGATGTGATAGTCGGCGGCGACGGCGTCGGCCTTGGCCTTGTCGCCGCCGGCCATGCCCTCGATCACCGAGGACCAGGTCCAGCCCGGCGACACCGAATTGACGCGGATCTTCTGCGGCGCCAGGTCGAGCGCGGCATTGCGCGTGAACTGCAGCATCGCCGCCTTGCTCACGGGATAGAGCCAGCGGCCGGTCTGCGCGGCAAAGGCCGAGATCGACGCGAAGTTGACGACCGCACCGCCGCCGCGCTGGGCCATGTGCGGCACGCAGGCCTGCAGCATCATCGCGGCGCCGACGACGTTGACGTTCCAGCTCTGGTTCCACTCGGCCCGCGTCGAGGCGGCGCCGTTGTCGACGTAGCTCGCGGCGCAGTTGACGAGGTAGTCGATGCCGCCGAGCGACTTCACCGTCTCGGCAACGCAGGCGGCGATCGAGGCGTCGTCCGACACGTCGGTCGCGATGAAGCGGCTGCCCTGGTGGCGCTTGGCGACCTGCGGGCCCTTGGTGGTGTCGATGTCGGCGATGACGACCTTGCAGCCCTCGGCCGCCAGTGCGGCGACCACGCCTTCTCCGATCATCGTGGCTCCGCCGGTGACGATGGCCACTTTGCCTTGCATGCTCATGAGTCTCCTTTGCATCGATTTCGCGAAGGCGAAACGTGGACGCGGAGTGTGAGCGATGCTTTACGAGTCAAGTATCCGATTTACGCGGCGGCGCTATCCGCAACGCGCACCGTGATGCCGCGGCGCCGCAGGTTCAGCGGCGCTTGAGCGTGGCCGACGGAAGCTCGCCGAACTGGGCCCGGTAGTAGGCCGAGAAGCGCCCCAGGTGGAAGAAGCCGTAGCGGTAGGCGACGTCGAACAGCGACAGCGCGCGCCCCTCGCGCGCCGCCGTCTGCAGTTGCGCGTAGACCTGCTGCAGGCGCACCGTTCGCAGGTAGACGTTGGGCGTCGTGCCGAGGTAGCGTCGAAAGCCTTCTTCGAGCGCGCGCACGCTCACGCTCGCCGCCCGGGCGATGTCTGCCACGCCGAGCGCCTGCTCGGCCTGCGCGCGGATGAAGTCGGTGGCGCGCCGGATGTGGCGCGGCAGCGCTTCGGCCGCCGGCGCCGGCGGCGCCCGCTCGTGCGGCTGCAGGCCCAGCAGGCCGGCGAGCAGCATGTCCTGCAGCGCGGCGACCGCCGCCTCATGGCGCAGCCATGCGGCCCCGTGGGCGTCGATGTTGTGCGCCAGGTCCAGCACCATCCGGCACCAGCCCGCCGCCGGGCCGGTGGTCTGCGGCAGCGCCAGCGCAAACTCGAGCGGGCCAGCGGGTTCGCCGGGCGCGGGCGCAAGGCGCTCGTCGATCAGGGTGCGCGGAATGTGCAGCATGAGCTGCGTGCAACCGGCCTGCCAGCGCATCGTGACCGGCTGGTGGGGCGACAGGATGACCGCGGTGGCGCGATCGGAGTCCGCCCGCTGGGCGCCATAGCGGACCTCGGCCTGGCCCGCGAGCGGGATCTGCACCAGGTAGAAACGCTCCAGGCAGCCGGGCGTGATCTCGACGTCGGCGCCGTAGTCCAGGACGTTCAGCGACAGCGCGCCGAGCGCAACACGGTGCATGTGGCAGTCGAGCGCCCGCGCGGCACCCAGCGGCCGCAGGCCGTGCGCGCAGAACTGACGCGCCACCCGCTCGCGCGCCTCGTCGAGGTCGACGCTGGTGAAGACCGGATGGTCCTGGAGCAGTCGGGGCCGACCGCCGCGCAATGGAGAAGGCATGCCTGATCGCCGATCGTGAGGCCCCGCACTTTGCCTGCACGACCCGAACTTGACAATGATCAGAACCCGAACCGGTTCGATCCGGCCGCAGGGTCATCGCGGTGGCCTATCGCGAGCACTCGCGAACCGGATACCCTGCAACGCTTTGCGGATAGCGGCGGCAAACGACTCGGCCGACGATTGCGCCGTGAGCCGTTCCACTCCCGAATCCCTCGGTGCGCTCGGCGCCGGCCGCACGCCTGCGGCCTGTCGGCGCTTCGACCCACCCCGATCCCGGCATTGGTGCAGACTCCGAATCTTCACGTCAGCCGGGCCATGGGGCAGGCATGATGCACCCCTTCAACCCACCGTCAAAGGAGCAAGCGCATGAGTACCGCGTTGAGTCAAGTCGCCGAGCAGATCGCTGCCGGCAAGCTGCGCGTCGTCGATCTGACGCACACGCTGTCGGCCGAGTTTCCGCCGCTCGTGCTGCCGCCGCAGTTCGGGCAGACGTGGATCTTCAAGCAGGAGCGCATCTCGCAGTACGACGCTGCCGGGCCGGCCTGGTACTGGAACAACTTCTCGTGCGGCGAGCACACCGGCACCCACTTCGACGCCCCGGTGCACTGGGTGACCGGCAAGGACCACCCGAACAATACCGTCGCGACGATCGACCCGAAGCAGTTCATCGGGCCGGCCTGCGTCATCGACTGCAGCGCCGAGGTCAAGGCCAATCCCGACTTCAACCTCATGCCGTCGCACATCGAGGCCTGGGAGGCGAAGCACGGCCGCATTCCGGCCGGCGCCTGGGTGCTGTTCAGGACCGACTGGAGCAAACGCATCGACGATCCGGCGCGCTACGTCAACATGAAGGAGGACGGCCCGCACACGCCCGGCCCGTCGCAGGCGGCGGTCGAACTGCTCATCCAGCGCAACGTGCGCGGTTTCGGCGTCGAGACGATCAACACCGATGCCGGCCAATCGCACAGCTGGCCGGTCGCCTACCCCTGCCACACGCTGATGCACGGCGCCAACAAGTACGGCCTGCAGTGCCTCAACAACCTGGATCAGCTGCCGCCGACCGGCGCGGTCGTGATCAGCGCGCCGCTCAAGATCAAGGGCGGATCGGGCAGCCCGCTGCGCGTTCTGGCGCTCGTGCCATGAGCGCCGCCGTGAACCGGCGCGAAGCCGTCAACCCGCCGCAGCTTTATGCATCGGTGCCGTTCGGCTTTTCGCACGCCGTGCTGCAGACCGGAGGCCGCACCCTGCACCTGGCCGGGCAGGTGGCGTGGAATCCGGCCGGCGAACTCGTCGGCCGCGACGACCTCGTCGCGCAGATCGACCAGGCGCTCGCCAACCTGCGCGCGGTGCTGGCCTCGTGCGGCGCGACGCCGAAGGACGTGGTGCGCCTGCGCACCTATGTCGTCAACCACACGCCCGACAAGCTGGTGCCGATCGGCAGCGCGATCACCGCCTTCTTCGACGGCGTGCCGCCCGCGCCCAACACGCTGATCGGCGTGCAGACGCTGGCGCTGCCGGAGTTCCTGATCGAGATCGAAGCGACCGCGGTGTTGCCGGATGCGGCAGGCGGATGAAGCCGCGGCGCCGCGCGCGGCGGTGATGGAGGCGCAACATGGCTGAGCGCTCGTTTGCGAAGGAGGTCGAGCAACTGCGCGTGCCGGCCGGGACCGAGTTCCGCGGCGAGGGCATCCTCGCCGTAACGAAGGCGTTGCTCGAAGCCGGCGTCGGCTACGTCACCGGCTACCAGGGCTCGCCGATCTCGCACCTGATGGACGTGCTCGCCGACGCGCAGCCGATCCTGCGCGAACTGGGCGTCTATTTCGAGCCCGCCGCGAGCGAAGCCGCAGCCGCTGCGGCGCTGGCGGCGTCGGTCAACTATCCGGTGCGCGGCGCAGTCACCTGGAAGTCCACCGTCGGCACCAACGTCGCCTCCGACGCCCTGGCCAATCTCGCGTCGGGCGGCGTCATGGGCGGCGCGCTCATCATCGTCGGCGAGGACTACGGCGAGGGCTCGAGCATCATGCAGGAGCGCACGCACGGCTTCGCGATGAAGTCGCAGATGTGGCTGCTCGACCCGAAGCCCGATCTGCCTTCGATCGTCAAGGCGGTGCACGACGGCTTCGCGCTGTCGGAGGCGACGAACACGCCCGTGCTGCTCGAGCTGCGCATCCGCTCGTGCCACCTGCACGGCAGCTTCATCACGCAGGAGAACCGGCGCCCGACCTTCACGCTGAAGGACGCGCTCGAAAACCCGCGGCGCGACGTCAACCGCATCGTGCTGCCGCCGGCGTCGTTCCTGCACGAGCGCGAGAAGGTGCAGCAGCGCTGGCCGGCGGCGCAGCGCTTCATCGTCGAGCACCAACTCAACGAGATGCACGACGGCGAACTCGACCACCTCGGCATCGTGATGCTCGGCGGGATGACGAACAACGTGCTGCGCGCGCTGAAGACGCTCGGCCAGGCCGACGCCTTCGGCGCGAGCCGCCTGCCGCTGTACATCCTGAACGTCGCCTACCCGCTCGTGGACGAGGAGGTGGTGCGCTTTTGCAGCGGCAAGCGCGCGCTGCTCGTGATCGAGGAAGGTCAGCCCGACTATCACGAGCAGAACCTGCACGCGATCCTGCGCCGCCACGGCATCGACACGCCGCTGCACGGCAAGGACCTGCTGCCGATGGGCGGCGACTACACCGTCGCCGTGCTCGCGAAGGGACTGCGCGCGTTCCTCGAGCGCCACCACCCAGCGGCGTTTGCCAAGCCGCTCCCAATGACGCCGCCGCCGTCGAAGGCGGCGGCGGAGGTCGCCGGCCTGCTGCCGCCGCGCCCGCCGGGCCTGTGCGTCGGCTGCCCGGAGCGGCCGATCTTCTCCTCGCTCAAGCTCGTCGAGCGCGAACTCGGGCCGCATCATGTGTCGTCCGACATCGGCTGCCATCTGTTCTCGATCATGCCGCCGTTCGAGCTCGGCGCAACGACCATGGGCTACGGCCTCGGCGCGTCGAGCGCGTCGGCCTTTGCCGCCGGCAGCCAGCTCGGCGCGTCGAAGAAGGCAGTCGCCTTCATGGGCGACGGCGGCTTCTGGCACAACGGCCTGACCTCGGGCATCGCCAACGCCGTCTTCAACCGGCACGACAACGTGTTCGTGATCGTCGACAACAACTATTCGGCGGCCACCGGCGGGCAGGACATCCCGTCGTCGCGCGCAGTGAACCCGAACCGCAGCACGATGCACCCGATCGAGACCGCGGTGCGCGGCGTCGGCGTCCAATGGGTGCGCAAGGTCTCGCGCACCTACGACGTCGCCGCGATGCGCCAGGCGCTGCGCGACGCGCTCGCGTCGACCGAACCCGGCCCCAAGGTCGTGATCGCGCAGAGCGAATGCATGCTCAACCGCCAGCGCCGCGAGAAGCCGGCGACGGCCAAGGCGCTGAAGGCCGGCGCGCGCGTCGTCAAGGAGCGCTTCGGCGTCGACGCCGCGGTGTGCTCGGGCGACCATGCGTGCATGCGCGTGTCGGGCTGCCCGAGCCTGACGCTCGCGTCGTCGGGCGACGCGCTCAAGCCCGACCCGGTCGCCCGCGTCGACGAGCACTGCGTCGCCTGCGGCCACTGCGGCGAAGTCGCCGATGCGGCGGCGCTGTGCCCGTCGTTCTACAAGGCGCACAAGGTGCACAACCCGTCGTCGTTCGAGCGCTGGCGCGCGCGCCTGAGTGGCCGGCTGATCGCGCGGCTGCAGGCGAGCCAGCAGGGCGCACGCGAGCGCCGCGCGCTCTACCCGGCAAAGGCGGCGTGATGCTCGCACCCGATCCGAAGAGCATCCGCATCGCGGTGCTGGCCCTCGGCGGCCAGGGCGGCGGCGTGCTCGTCGACTGGATCGTCGACCTCGCCGAACACGCCGGCTGGACGGCGCAGGCAACATCGGTGGCCGGCGTCGCGCAGCGCACCGGCGCGACGATCTACTACATCGAGCTGATCGAGCCGACGCCCGGGCGCAGGCCGGTGATGGCGCTGATGCCGGTGCCGGGCGAGGTCGAGATCGTCATCGCCGCCGAGTTGATGGAGGCCGGCCGCGCCGTCGAGCGCGGCCTCGTCACGCCCGAACGCACGGTGTTGATCGCGAGCAGCCACCGCACCTACGCGGTGCAGGAGAAGGTCGTACCCGGCAACGGCCTGGCCGACAGCGCGGCCGTGGCCAAGGTGCTGCAAGGCGCCGCGCGCCGCCTCGTGCTGGCCGACATGCAGACGCTCGCCGTGCGCCACGGCAGCGTCATCTCGGCCAGCCTCTTTGGCGCGCTCGCCGGCAGCGGCGCGCTGCCGTTCGAGCGCGCAGCCTTCGAGGCCGTCGTCGAGCGCAGCGGCGTCGGCGTGCAGGCGAGTCTCGCCGCGCTGCGCGCCGCCGCCGAGCAAGGCGCCGCAGCCGCCATCGGCTCGGCAGCCACGCCTGCCGATCACGCCGACCCGCAGGCGATGCAGACGCCGACGCGCCCGCTGCCCGAACGCGCTGCGAGCCCCGCGCTGCAGCCGCTCGTCGACCGCATCCGCAGCAGCTTTCCGCGTCCGGCGTGGGACTGGCTCGGCGAGGGCGTCGCGCGCGTCGTCGACTGGCAGGACGTCGCCTACGGCAACGAGTATCTGGACCAGGTCGCCGTCTTCGCCGCCGCCGACGACGGCGCCGGCGGCCACGCGCTGACGGTCGAGGCCGCGCGCTGGATCGCGGTCGCGATGAGCTACGACGACGTCATCCGCGTCGCCGACCTGAAGACGCGCGCCGAGCGCAGCGCGCGCGTGCGCGACGAGATCGGCGCCCGGCCCGGCGAGGTCTTCGGCACCGAGGAGTACTTCCATCCGCGCCTCGAAGAGGTGCTGGGCATGCTGCCGCGCGGCTGGGCCGATCGCATCGATGCGTCGCCCGGCCTCAAGGCGTGGCTCGAGCCGCGGCTCGACAAGGGGCGGCGCGTGCATTCGCACACGCTGCGCGGGCACCTGCAACTGCGCCTGCTCGCCGGCTTGCGGCGCTGGCGCCGCGGCAACCGGCGCCATGCGCAGGAGCAGCAGCATCTGCGCGCCTGGCTCGGCGCCGTGCAGCAGACGCTCGGCCACGACCGTGCGCTCGCCGTCGAAATGCTGCGTTGCCGGCGCGTCGTCAAGGGCTACAGCGACACGCATTCGCGCGGCAGTTCGCGCTTCGATCAGCTGATGGCGGCAGCCGCCAAACTGCAAGGACGCGCCGACGCCGCGGCGTCGCTTGCCACGCTGCGCAGCGCCGCGCTGCGCGACGCCGAGGGCCGCGCGCTGGCCGAGCACCTCGGGCGCCTCGGGCTGCGATGAGCGATTTCCGCCAAGGCGCATCGGCCGACCCGCTCGGCCCAAGGGCGGGCGGCCGCCCGCAGCCGATCGAGATGCCGGAGTGGCTGCGCCCGCTCGGCCACGTGGGCGGCGTCAGCGCACGCGGGCGGCTCGTCTTTCTGGCCGGCCAACTCGGATGGGACGAACGATCGCGCATCGTCGGGCCCGACCTCGTCTCGCAGGCGCGCCAGGCGCTGCGCAACGTCGTCAGCCTGCTCGAGCGCGCCGGCGCCGCACCGCAGCACATCACGCACATGACGTGGTACCTGACCCGCCCCGACGAGTACGAGCGCCACCTGCCCGCGATCGCGATCGCCTACAGCGAACTGATCGGCCGCGAATTCCCGCCGATGACAACCGTCGCCGTCAACTCGCTGATGTGCGCCGACGCCTGCATCGCAATCGATGCCACCGCCGTCGTCGGCGACGACGCCTGATTCGCCCGCAGCCTTTTCGGTTCGCGGATGGACTGCTGCGAGAAGGGGATAGCCAGCGCGCCGGCCGTACCCGAGACTGCGCCCCGGCGGTGTATCGCTCCGCGACGGTCGCGGAGCGCAGGGCGCTGCGAAGGAGAACTTCATGGCTTCATCAATCGCAGGCGACGCATCGCGGCGCCGCTTCATCCGCAACGGCAGTCTTGCGATCGCCGCGCTCGGCACGGCCGGGCCGCTGCAGGTGCTGGCGCAGACCCAGCGTTCGCTGACGATCGCCTACAACGTCGACCTGCCGTCGTGGGACCCGACGGTCGGCCCGTCGGCCGTCAACCCGACGATCCAGTCGCTGTACAAGGCGGTGTTCTCGCAGTACATCGACCAGAACGCCGACCTGAGCCTCAAGCCCGACATGCTCACCAAGTGGGGCTGGAACGCCGACAAGACCAAGGTCTCGATGACGGTCGCCAAGGGCGCGAAGTGGCACGACGGCACGCCCGTCACGGCCGAAGACGTCGCCTGGTCGCTGCGCCGCGCGGCGGACCCGAAGACCGGCAACCCGATCCAGTTCGTCTGGAGCAAGATCGTGAATGTCCAGGCCAATGGCGACACGGTGACGGCCGACGTCAAGGAGTTCGAACCGGCGCTCTTCAAGTGGATGGCGTTCCTCACCGGCTACGTGCTGCCCAAGGCGTACTACGAGAAGGTCGGCGCCGCCGGCTTCGAGAAGAAGCCGATCGGCTCGGGGCCGTACATGGTCGAGGAGTTCGTGCAGGGCTCGCACATGCGGCTGAAGGCGTTCAAGGACTACCACGGGCCGAAACCGGCATTCGACACCGTCGTCATCAAGTTCACGACCGATCCTTCGGCGCGCATCGCCGAGATCGAGTCCGGCCGCTCCGACCTGACGCTCGAGGTGCCGTACGAAGAGGCCGAGCGGCTCAAGACCAAGGGCTTCGGCATCAGCATCGCGCCGGTGTCCGACATCGGCATGATCTTCATCACCAACGTCGAGCCGATGACGAACGACAAGGTCCGCATGGCGCTCGCGATGGCGGTCGACAAGAAGGCGCTGGCCAGCAAGCTGCTCAAGGGCCACGTGATCCCGATCGACACGCTGCAGGCGCCCGGCTACGCCGCCTTCGACCCGACGACCAAGGCGCCGTTCGACCCGAAGAAGGCGGCCGCGCTGATGGCCGAGGCGGGCTACTCGAAGGACAAGCCGCTCGTGCTCAAGGTGCAGACGACGCGCGGCTTCAAGCCCAAGGACTACGAGGTGATGCAGGCGATCGCCGGCATGTGGAAGGCGATCGGCGCCAACGTCGATCTCGAGGTCTACGAGGTGGCGAAGCACTTCGAGCTGCGCGCGCAGCACAAGCTCGCGCCGGCCGCGTTCTACAACTGGGGCAACTCGATCGGCGACCCGTCGACCTCGACCGGCTTCGCGATGTTCAGCCCGTCGCCGCATTCGGCCTGGAAGGACCCGAAGACGCTCGACCCGATGATCGCGCCGCTGTGGGGCGAGAAGGACGAGGCCAAGCGCATCGCCGGCTACAAAGCGGTCGACAAGTACATCGCCGCCAACGCGCTCGTGATCCCGCTCTTCCAGTACAGCCAGACGATCGTGTTCCGCAAGGGGCTCGCGATCACGCCGCACGGCGCGGGGTTCGTGCTGCCGCAGGCCGTGCGCGTTGCATGAGGAGGCGCGATGCACAAGACTTCGTTGAAGGCCGCACTCGCCGCAGTGTCCGTTGCCGCAGCCGCCGCCGCTTCCCTGCCCGCCGTTGCGCAGCCGATCCCCGGCGTGCGCGGCGTCGACCACGTCGGCTTCACGGTGCCCGACGCCGACCAGGCGGTGAAGTTCTTCACCGACGTCATCGGCTGCAAGGAGGCCTACCGCTTCGGCCCGATCGCCGACGACCAGGGCACGCTGATGCAGGACCTCGTCAACGTCCATCCGCGCGCCAAGATCAAGACGATCGTGACGATGCGCTGCGGCCAGGGCTCGAACATCGAGATCTTCCAGTACGAGGCGCCGGACCAGAAGACCGCGGAGCCGAAGAACAGCGACATCGGCGGCCACCACGTCGCGTTCTACGTCAAGGACCTGCAGGCGGCCGTCAATCGCGCCAAGGAACTCGGCCTGAAAACCTTCCTCGGCCCCTTCCCGGTGAAGGAAGGCCCCGCCGCGGGGCAGTCGATCACCTACGTGCTGACGCCCTGGGGCATGCAGCTCGAGCTGATCAGCTACCCGAAGGGCATGGCCTACGAAAAGGGCGCGAAGACGAAGCTGTGGGCGCCCGGGCACTGAGCGAAGGCCGATGCGCGCCGCCG
Source organism: Ideonella sp. (assembly GCA_039807955.1). Lineage (GTDB taxonomy): Bacteria > Pseudomonadota > Gammaproteobacteria > Burkholderiales > Burkholderiaceae_C > CAIKUF01. Next base: position 31,508 of record JBDHSE010000003.1, read on the forward strand.
CCGTCGCACGCCACGCCGGACTGATCGCGCTCACGCTGCTCGGCGTGAGCGTGGTGGTCTTCGTGCTGATGCGAGTCGTTCCCGGCGACCCGGTGGCGATGATGATCCCGCCCGGCGCCGGGGCGGACGACATCGCGCGGCTGCGCGCGTTCTACGGCCTTGATCGCTCGATCCCGGCGCAGTACGGCCTGTGGCTCGCCGCCGCGTTGCGCGGCGAGTTCGGCACCTCGATCAGCTTGAAGCAGGAGGTTCTCGACCTCATCCTGAACCGCCTGCCGGCGACGCTCGAGCTCGGCTTCACCGCCCTCGCCTTCGTCGTCCTCGTCGGCGGCGCAGTCGGCATCGCGTCGGCGGCGTGGCAGGGCAGCTGGCTGTCGGCCGCTCTCGACAGCCTGGCGGCGCTGGTGCAGGCGGTGCCGGATTTTCTGTGGGGCCTCGTCTTCATCCTGCTCTTCGGCGTCGTGTGGATGTGGATGCCGATTTCGGGCCGGCTCGATCCACTGCTCGAATTCGACGCCAGATCGAACTTCCTCTTCTTCGAAAGCCTGCTGCGCGGACGCTGGGACGTCACGTTATCTGTCTTCACGCATTCGGCCGCGCCCGCGCTCGCGCTCGGCCTGCCGGTGGCGGCGATGATCGCGCGCGTGCTGAAGGCGTCGATGGTCGAGGCGCTGGCGTCGGACTACGTACGGCTGGCCTGGCTCAAGGGCCTGTCCGGCGCGCGCGTGCTCGTCGCCGAAGCGCTGCCGAACGCCGTCACGCCGACCCTGCAGCTGACCGGCGTGCAGTTCGCCTTCCTGCTCGGCGGCACGGTGCTGATCGAGAAGCTGTTCAGCTACCCCGGCATTGGCGGCCTCGCGATCGACGCCGTGATCGCGCGCGACCTACCGCTGATCCAGGGCATCGTGCTCACCTTCGCGGTGCTGTTCATCGCGATCAACCTCGGCGTCGAACTGCTGACGCTCGCCCTCAACCCGATGCTGCGAAGCGCGAGACGATGAGCCGCGCGACCGTCCCGCTCGCCGCGCGGCTGGCGCGCAACCCGCGCGTCGTCTTCGGCATGCTCGTGCTGTTGCTGCTCGTCTTCGCCGCACTCGGCGCGCCCTGGTTGCCGCTGGCCGACCCGGAGCAGCAGGACTTGCTCGCGCCGCTCGAACCTCCCGCCCTGCTGCAAGCCAACGCGCCAGCCGCGGACGCCGCCGAGCCCGTGCACTGGCTCGGCACCGACAACCTCGGCCGCGACGTCTGGTCGCGCCTCGTCTGGGGCGCGCGCACCGCGCTGATCGTCGCCGTGCTCGCGGCGGTGCTGACGGCGGTGCTCGGCAGCCTGCTCGGCGCCGCCGCCGGCTACTTCGGCGGCACGGTCGACGCGGTCGTCTCGCGGCTGGTCGACGTCTGGATGGCGTTCCCGCCGGTGCTGCTCGCGATCGTGCTCGTCGCGCTGATGGGCACCGGCCTCGCGTCGGTGATCGTCGCCATCGTCGTCGTCGACTGGACGCGCTTCGCCCGCGTCGTGCGCGCCGAGGTCCGCGCGCAGCGCGCGCTCGACTACGTCACCTCGGCGCGTATGGTCGGCATCGGCCACTGGCGCGTGCTCGCGACCGAGATCGGCCCCAACGTCGTGCCGCTCTTGATCACGCTGCTGACGCTCGAGATGGGCATTGCGATCGTCGTCGAACTGATCCTCAGCTTCGTCGGCCTGTCGGTTGCGTCCGGTGCGTCGACCTGGGGCGGCATGATCGGCGAAGGCCGGCTCTACGTGAACCAGGCGCCGTGGCTGATGGTGCTGCCGGTCGCAGCGACGATGCTGTCGGTGCTCGGCCTGAACGCGCTCGGCGACGGGCTGCGCCACGAACTCGACCCGGTGGTGCGGTCGTGAACGCCGCATCGCCGCCGCCACCCGCGCTCGAGATCGAGGGCCTGCGCCTCGAGATCGCGACCGCCGGCCGCGTCACGCGCATCCTGCGCGGCGTCGACCTGTGCGTGCGGCCGGGGCAGGTGCACGCGCTGGTCGGCGAATCGGGCGGCGGCAAGTCGATGGTCGCGCGCTGCGCCACCGGCCTGCTGCCGCGCGGCGCGCACATCACGGCCGGGCGCATCCGGCTCGCGGGCGAGGACGTGACGCACCTGTCCGAACGGCGCTGGCGCGCACTGCGCGGGCCGGTCGTCAGCATGGTGATGCAGGACCCGCTCACCGCGTTGAACCCGGTGCGCCGCATCGGCGCCCAGATCGGCGACGTGCTGCGGCTGCATCGCGGCCTGCGCGGCGACGCGCAGCAGCGCGAGGCGGTCGCGCTGCTCGATCGCGTCCGCGTCGCCGAGCCCGGGCGCGTGCTGCGGCTCTATCCGCACGAGCTTTCCGGCGGTATGCGCCAGCGCGTCGTCATCGCGATCGCCTGGGCCTGCAGCCCACAGCTCATCCTGTGCGACGAGCCGACAACGGCGCTCGACGTCACGGTGCAGAAGGAAGTGTTGCGCCTGATCCGCCAGCTTGCCGGCGAAGGCCAGGGCGTGCTGCTCGTCACGCACGACCTCGGCGTCGTCGCCAAGCTCGCGACGACGATGAGCGTGATCCACGGCGGCCGCATCCTCGAGCACGGCACGGTTGCCGATGTCTACGCCAACCCCGCGCACCCCTACACCCGCGCGCTGCTCGCCGCGACGCCGCGCTTCGACCGCCCGGGCCATAGCCTGCGGCCGGTCGACGACGCGCTGATCGAGCAGCTCGACGCCGAGGCGCATGCGCTCGACCGCAGGGAGGCGGCGTGAGCGGCGCACTGCTCGAAGTCGACAGCCTCGGCCTTGACGTCGTCGACCACACCACCGCGGCGCGCGGCGGGCGGCCGATGCGAACCATCCTGCGCGACGTCGGCTTCACGCTGCCGGCCGGCGGCGCACTCGGCGTGATCGGCGAATCGGGCAGCGGCAAAAGCTCGCTCGCGCGCGC
>JBDHSE010000172.1:0-6229 GCA_039807955.1 Ideonella sp.
GAGATCGAGGCGATGGAGTTCATCCTCGACAAGATGAAGGCGACGAAGAACAACCACGACTTCTTCGACATGATGCGCCGCGGCGGCTGACCTGCTCGTTATAATCCCTAGTTGATTTCGTATGGCAAGTGCTGCAAGGGGTTTGCAGTGGCTACCGACACCGAACGCGCTTTGCGCTACCCAAGGACGCCAGATGAAACAGGGCATTCACCCTCAGTATCGCGACGTTTGCTTCGTCGATCTCTCCAACGGCTTCAAGTTCGTCACCCGCTCGTGCGCGCAGACGCGTGAGACGGTGAAGATGGACGACGGCAGCGAACTCCCGCTCTTCAAGCTCGAGACGACGAGCGAGTCGCATCCGTTCTACACCGGGACCCAGAAGAGCGTCGATTCGCTCGGCGGGCGGGTCGAGAAGTTTCGCAACAAGTTCGCTCACCTCAAGAAGTGATGGGCTTGCCGCGACGCAATCCAGGCAGCTTCGGCTGCCTTTTTTGCGTCCGCAGCCGGCGATCGCACGCCGCGTTCGGCTCTTCTGCGGCCGGCCAGACATCAAACAGACGCCCGCTTGCTGCATGATTCGCGACTGCCGCAAAGCAGCCAAGCCGTGACCACCCCCAACCCAGCGCTCGTGACGCAACGCGCGGCCAAGCGCCTGCCGCGAGTGCCGTTGCTGCTGCTGTGCGCGGCGTACCTGGTGCCGGGCCTTTTCGGCCGCGACCCGTGGAAAGCGGCCGACATCAGCGCCTTCGGCTACATGCTGAGCATCGCCGAGGGGCGCAGCGCGTGGTGGGCGCCGACGCTCGGCGGCCTGCCGCCCGAATCGGCGCTGCTGCCGTACTGGATCGGCGCCGTCTTCATCAAGCTGCTCGGCCCCTGGCTCGGGGCGCCGCTCGCGGCGCGCATCCCGTTCGCGATCCTGCTCGGGCTGGTGCTGATGCTGACCTGGTACGCCGCCTATCACCTCGCGCGCACCGAGGCCGCGCAGCCGCTGCCGCTCGCCTTCGGCGGCGAAGCGACGAGCACCGACTATGCGCGCGCGATCGCCGACGGCGCGCTGCTCGCGCTGATCGCGACGCTCGGGCTGCTGCAACTCGGGCATGAGACGACGCCCGAAATCGTCCAGTTGAGCGCTGCTGCGCTCTACCTCTACGCCCTCGCCTGCAGCCCGTTTCGCGACCTTGCCGCGCGCGTCGCGGTGCTTTGCGCACTGCCGATCCTGGCCGCCAGCGGCGCGCCGAGCGTTGCGATCGGGCTCGGCATCGTCGGCCTCGTCGCGAGCGCGCGTTCGCACTACGGCGAACTCAACCGCTTCGCTTGGTGGATCGTCGCCGCGATGCTGCTCGCCTCGGCGGTCGCGGCAGGGATGAACGCCTGGGCCTGGCGCGTGTCCGGTTTTCGGTCGGCAGGCCAGTTCGGATCGCTGCTGCGCCTGCTGCTGTGGTTCACCTGGCCGGCGTGGCTGCTCGCGGTCTGGACGCTGTGGCGTTGGCGGCGCCAGTTGTGGCGGCGCCATCTCTCGGTGCCCTGGGGCTGCGCCCTGGTCGGGTTGATCGCGTGCATCGCGATGGACAACTCGGACCGCGCGCTGATGCTTGCGTTGCCTGCGCTGGCTGTGCTCGCCGCCTTCGCGCTGCCGACGCTGCAGCGTTCGACGTCGGCCGCGATCGACTGGTTCTCGATCTTCTTCTTCAGCGGCGCGGCGGTCACGGTGTGGGTCGTCTACATCGCGCTGCAGACGGGCTTTCCGCGCCAGCCGGCGGCCAACGTCGCCAAGCTCGCGCCGGGCTACGAGAGCACGTTCTCGGCGTTCGCGCTCGTCATCGCGCTGCTCGCGTCGGCCGCCTGGGTCTGGCTCGTCAGGTGGCGTACCGGGCGCAACCGCCATCCGCTGTGGAAGAGCCTCGTCCTGCCGGCGAGCGGCGTTGCCCTCGGCCTGCTGCTGTTGATGACGCTGCTGCTGCCGCTGCTCGACTACGCGCGCAGCTACCGGGTGCAGATCGAGCGCATCGCGCGCCACGTCCCGCGCACGGATTGCGTCTCCACGCTCGGCGTGCCGCGGGCGCAGATCGCGGCCCTGGAATACTTCGGCGGCTTTCGCGTCACGGCCGTCGGCGCGCCGCACAAAGCACGCTGCGACTGGCTGCTGGTGCTCGAAACACGCGATCGTCCGCGCCGCGAAGTGCCGGGCTGGCAATGGGTCGCCACTGAGCGGCGGCCGACCGATCGCGTCGAAGCGACATCGGTGTTCCGGCGTGTGCCGCCACCGGCTCGCGCCGGCTGATTGGCGGCCAGAGCGAGGTCTGCCGTTCATCTGCCATTTCGGCATGCTGGCCGACCTCTTGCCGCCGGTCGTCATTGCCGCCTTCGGCGGTGCCGACTCGGGCTCGAGATGGCGGCGGCCTTGAACGTCCGGCACGCGGTACACGTGCAGTGTTCATGCGGCCGTCGTGAGAAACATCTGCGGTCAGTTGCCGATTCGATGTCGAGTGGTCCGAGGACTGCGCGATCGCCTGACGCCGGCTGCGCTTCTTGTGCGCCGATGTTCGTGGCTGTGGCGTCGGCAAAGATCAGCCGCGCAGGCTTTCGGCCAGCCGTTCGGCGCAGGCCCGGCCCTGCGTCGCGTCGCGCGCTTCGACCATCACGCGCAGCACCGGCTCGGTGCCCGAGGCCCGGATCAGCACGCGGCCGGCGTCGGCGAGTTCGTCCTGCACGCGCTGCTGCTCGGACTGCAGGCGCGGATTGGCCTTCCAGTCGTCCCCCCGCGCGATGCGGACGTTGATGAGCGTCTGCGAGAAGAGCTTCACGCCGGCCAGCAACTCGGCGAGCGTCTTGCCGTTGCGGCCGATCGCCATCAGCACCTGCAGCGCGCTGACGATGCCGTCGCCGGTCGTGTGCTTGTCGAGCGCGAGCAGATGGCCCGAGCCCTCGCCGCCGAGCGTCCAGCCGCGGGCGTTCAGCTCCTCGAGCACGTAGCGGTCGCCGACCTTGGCGCGCACGAGCGGGACCTTGCGTGCGCCGAGCGCCTGCTCGACACCGAGGTTCGTCATCAAGGTGCCGACGACGCCCGGCACCGGCTCGCCGCGCGCGAGGCGATCGGCGACCATCACGTAGAGCAGCTCGTCGCCGCTGTAGAGCCGCCCGGCGGCGTCGGCGAGTTGCACGCGGTCGGCGTCGCCGTCGAGCGCGACGCCGTAGTCGGCGCGGTGCTCCTTGACGGCCTGCAGCAGCGCCGCAGGCGCGGTTGCGCCGCAGCCGTCGTTGATGTTGATGCCGTCGGGCGCGCAGCCGATCGCGACGACCTCGGCGCCGAGCTCGTGAAAGACAGCAGGCGCGACCTGGTAGGCCGCACCGTGCGCTGCATCGACGACGATCCTGCGGCCCTTGAGCGACTGGTCGCTGCCGATCGACGCCTTGCAGAACTCGATGTAGCGCCCGCGCGCGTCGTCCAGCCGGCGCGCCTTGCCGAGTTCGGTCGAGCCGACCCATTGCGCCGGCTCGGCAAGCGCCGTCTCGACGCGCTGCTCCCAGGCGTCGGGCAGCTTCTCGCCGGTCGCCGAGAAGAACTTGATGCCGTTGTCGTCGAACGGGTTGTGCGACGCGCTGATGACGACGCCGAGGTCGACCCGGAACGCCCGCGTGAGGTAGGCGACGCCTGGCGTCGGCAGCGGCCCGGTCAGCAGCACATCGACGCCGGCCGACGCGAAGCCCGCCTCGAGCGCCGATTCGATCATGTAGCCCGAAATGCGCGTGTCCTTGCCGATCAGCACCGTCGGCCGCGGCGTCGTCTGCCGCAGCACGCGGCCGACGGCGTGGCCGAGGCGCAGCATGAAGTCGGCCGTGATCGGCGAGTGGCCGACGGTGCCGCGGATGCCGTCGGTGCCGAAGTAGGTTCTTGTCATGTTGGTGGAAGCGATGCGACGCGGGAATCGATGAAGCTGGAATTTTCGCTCGCGGCGCGCCAGACGGCGAGCGCGTCGACGGTCGCCGAAACGTCGTGAACGCGAACGATTGCCGCGCCGCGTTCGACGGCGGCGAGCGCTGCGGCGACACTCGCCGCGAGCCGGTCGCCGACGGCGCGGCCGGTCAGCTGCCCCAGCGTCGATTTGCGCGACCAACCGACGAGCAGGGGAAATCCGAGGGCGAGCAGCTCGCGCTGGCGGCGCAGCAACTCGATGTTGTGCTCGGCGCGTTTGCCGAAACCGATGCCGGGATCGAGCACGATGCGCTCGGCCGCGACGCCGCAACCGATCGCCGCCTCGGACCGCTCGGCAAGGAAGGCCGCAACCTCGGCGACGACATCGACGTAGCGAACGTCCTGCTGCATGCTCGCCGGCTCGCCCTGCATGTGCATCAGGCAGACGCCGCACGCCGGATGGGCGGCGACGACATCGAGCGCGCCTGGCGCCTGCAAGGCGCGAATGTCGTTGACGATGTCGGCGCCGAGGGCGAGCGCCTCGCGCATCACGTCGGGCTTGCAGGTGTCGATCGAGACCGGGATGCCGAGCGTCAGCGCCCCGCGCAGCACCGGCAGCACGCGCGCCAGTTCGTCCGCCACCGCGACGCGCGCCGCGCCGGGCCGGCTCGACTCGCCGCCGATGTCGAGGATGTCGGCGCCTTCGCGAACGAGCCGTTCGCAGTGCGCGAGCGCGGACGCGGTCGTCGCATGGGCACCGCCGTCGGCGAACGAATCGGGCGTCACGTTGACGATGCCCATCACCCGCGGGCGGGCCAGGTCGATCGCGTAGCGGGTCGTCTGCCAGGGCATGTCGATGGGGAGCGCGGCGTTCGCGCTTCGGGTCACAAAGCACAACGGGGCCGAAGCCCCGCTGCATGCAGCCGCTGCGCTGCCTCAGACCGTCGCCGGTGTCGCGTCCGGGCCGGCCGGCGGCGTCGCGTCGGCGGTCTTGGCGGGCGCGGTCGTCCAGTCCTTCGGCGGGCGCGGCGGTTTGCCGGCCATGATGTCGTCGATCTGGTCGCTGTCGATCGTCTCCCACTCGAGCAGCGCCTTCGCCATCGCGTGCATCTTGTCCTGGTTGTCCTCGATCAGCTTGCGCGCGATCGCGTACTGCTCGTCGATGATGCGCCGGATCTGCTTGTCGACCTTCTGCATCGTCTCCTCGGAGACGTTGACCTGCTTCGTCACCGAGCGGCCGAGGAAGACCTCGCCCTCGTTCTCGGCGTAGACCATCGGCCCGAGTTCGTCGGTCATGCCGTAGCGCGTCACCATGTCGCGCGCGAGGTGCGTCGCGCGTTCGAAGTCGTTGCTCGCGCCGGTCGTCATCTGGTTCATGAAGACCTCTTCGGCGATGCGCCCGCCGAACAGCACCGAGATCGTCGACAGCATGCGCTCCTTGTCCATGCTGTAGCGGTCGGTCTCGGGCAGTTGCATCGTCACGCCGAGCGCCCGGCCGCGCGGGATCACCGTCACCTTGTGCACCGGGTCGGTCTTGGGCATCAGGCGCGCGACGAGCGCATGGCCGGATTCGTGGTATGCCGTGTTGCGCCGCTCCTCCTCGGGCATGACCATCGATTTGCGCTCGGGCCCCATCATGATCTTGTCCTTGGCGCGCTCGAAGTCGGTCATCTCGACGACCCGGCCGCTGCGCCGCGCCGCAAAGAGCGCCGCCTCGTTGACGAGGTTCGCCAGATCGGCGCCCGAGAAACCGGGCGTTCCGCGTGCCAGGATGTCGGAGCGGATGTCCTGCCCGATCGGCACCTTGCGCATGTGGACGTTCAGGATCTGCTCGCGGCCGCGAACGTCGGGCAGCGTGACGTAGACCTGACGGTCGAAGCGGCCCGGGCGCAGCAGCGCGGGGTCGAGGATGTCGGGCCGGTTCGTCGCCGCCATCACGATGACGCCGACGTTGGTCTCGAAGCCGTCCATCTCGACGAGCATCTGGTTCAGCGTCTGCTCGCGCTCGTCGTTGCCGCCGCCCAGGCCCGCGCCGCGGTGGCGGCCGACGGCGTCGATCTCGTCGATGAAGATGATGCACGGCGCGCTCTTCTTCGCCTGCTCGAACATGTCGCGCACGCGCGCCGCGCCGACGCCGACGAACATCTCGACGAAGTCCGAGCCGCTGATGCTGAAGAACGGCACCTTCGCCTCGCCGGCGATCGCCTTCGCGAGCAGCGTCTTGCCGGTGCCCGGGGGGCCGACGAGCAGCACGCCGCGCGGAATGCGGCCGCCGAGCTTCTGGAACTTCTGCGGGTCCTTCAGGAAGTCGACCAG
>JBDHSE010000173.1:0-6195 GCA_039807955.1 Ideonella sp.
CTCGCGCTGACCGAGGCGAGTGCCGATCTGGCCGCCGCGCCGCGCCGGCGCGTGGCGGCGCCGACGCCGCTGCACGCCGCCGCCGACATGCCGATCGTGCTGCGCACGCGCCACGCCGACCTGCGCGGCCGCACGCCGAACCAGCTGCGCTACCTGCGCAGCATCCTGACGCACGACATCAGCTTCGGCATCGGCCCGGCCGGCACCGGCAAGACCTTTCTGGCCGTCGCCTGCGCGGTCGACGCGTTGGAGCGCAGCAGCGTGCAGCGCATCGTGCTGACGCGCCCGGCGGTCGAGGCCGGCGAGCGGCTCGGCTTCCTGCCGGGAGACCTGGCGCAGAAGGTCGACCCCTACCTGCGCCCACTGTACGACGCGCTCTACGACCTGATGGGGTTCGACCGCGTGACGCGCGCGTTCGAGAAGGCGACGATCGAGATCGCGCCGCTCGCCTTCATGCGCGGGCGCACGCTCAACAACGCCTTCGTCATCCTCGACGAGGCGCAGAACACGACGCGCGAGCAGATGAAGATGTTCCTGACGCGCATCGGCTTCGGTTCGCGCGCCGTCGTCAACGGCGACGTGAGCCAGATCGACCTGCCGCGCGGCACCGAAAGCGGCCTCGTCGAGGCCGAGCGCGTCCTGCGCCGGGTGCGCGGCATCGCGACGACGCACTTCAGCGCCGCCGACGTCGTGCGCCACCCGCTCGTCGCGCGCATCGTCGAGGCCTACGACGCCGCGGATCGTGGCGGCGATGGCGGCGGGGACCGGGCTTGACGCGGCCGGCGCTGAAACTCTCGCTGCAGTTCGCCGACGCGACGCACCGCGCGCTGCTGCCGCGCCATGCGGTCGCGCGCTGGATCCGCGCTGCGCTCGCGGCGCCGGCCGAGATCGCGGTGCGCGTCGTGGGCCTTGACGACGGCCGCGCGCTCAACCGCGACTATCGCGGCCGCGACTACGCAACCAACGTGCTGACCTTCGACTACGAGCGTGCGCCCATCGTCGTCGCCGACATCGTCGTCTGCGCGCCGGTCGTTGCCGACGAGGCGCGCGCGCAGCGCATCCCGATTGCCGAGCACTACGCGCACCTGCTCGTGCACGGCACGCTGCACGCGCAGGGCCACGACCACGAGAATGCGGCCGATGCCGAGAAGATGGAGGCGCTGGAGAGCGCGGTGCTCGCCGGCCTCGGCTTCGCCGATCCGTACCGGCGCGGGCGAACCGGACGTCAGGCGCCGCGCAGCAAGCGGGCGGCGTCGAGCGCGAAGTAGGTCAGCACGCCGTCGGCGCCGGCGCGCTTGAAGCCGAGCAGCGCCTCCATCATCACCGCGTCGTGATCGAGCCAGCCGTTGGCGGCGGCGGCCTTCAGCATCGCGTACTCGCCGCTGACCTGGTAGGCGAAGGTCGGCATGCGGAACTCGTCCTTCACGCGGCGCACGATGTCGAGGTAGGGCATGCCGGGCTTGACCATCACCATGTCGGCGCCCTCGGCGATGTCGAGCGCGACCTCGCGCAGCGCCTCGTCGCTGTTGGCCGGGTCCATCTGGTAGACACGCTTCGTGCCCTTGCCGAGGTTGCCAGCCGAGCCGACGGCGTCGCGAAACGGCCCGTAGAAGGCGCTCGCATATTTCGCGCTGTACGCCATGATCTTGGTGTGGACGAGGTCGCGCTCCTCGAGGACGTCGCGGATCGCGCCGATGCGGCCGTCCATCATGTCGCTCGGGGCGACGATATCGACGCCGGCCTCGGCCTGCAGCAGCGCCTGTTGCGTCAGCATCTCGACCGTCTCGTCGTTCACCACATAGCCGGTCGCGTCGAGCAGGCCGTCCTGGCCGTGCGAGGTGAACGGGTCGAGCGCGACGTCGGTCAGCAGCCCGAGTTCGGGAAAGCGGCGCTTCAGTTCGCGCACGACGCGCGGAACGAGGCCGTCGGCGTTCAGGGCTTCGCGGCCATCGGGTGACTTCAATTCGGGCGCGATGACCGGAAAGATCGCCATCACCGGCACGCCGAGCGCGACGCACTCCTCGGCGACCGGCAGCAGGTTGTCCAGGCTCAACCGCTGCACGCCCGGCATCGACGCCACGTCCTGGCGCACGCGCTCGCCTTCGACGACGAACACCGGCAGGATCAGGTCGCTTGGGTGCAGTCGGTGCTCCTGCACCAGCGCGCGGCTGAAGGCGTCCTTGCGCAGGCGGCGCGGGCGGCTGGCGGGAAACGGGGGCAGGTCGATCACGGGATTTCCTTCGAGCGCAACGGGCCGAAATCCGGCCGCCGCGGGTGGCCGACGCTTGCCGGCGCTCACTTCGCGACGGCGTCCTTGGATTCGCGCGGCGCGTCTGCTAAAGTTGTTTCCGAATGATAGCCGCGAGGCCGTCATTCCCTGCTTTTCCTCCCTGAGCAGGTGCCCGCGCGCGAAGGCCCGCGGGTATTGCGGGCCCTGGCCTCACCCGTCAGGGCCTCTCTTTTGGTGCTGGCGATAATGCCCGCATGCTCTGGGTCAAGGCCTTTCACATCGTCTTCATCGCGGCCTGGTTCGCCGGTCTGTTCTACCTGCCGCGCATCTTCGTCAACCTGGCGCAGGTGCCGGCCGACAGCCACGCCGAGCGCGAGCGGCTGCTCGTCATGGGGCGCAAGCTCTACCGCTTCGCGACGCTGCTGATGGCCGTCGCGATCGCGCTCGGCCTGTGGCTGTGGCTCGGCTACCGCATCGGCATGGGGCCGGGCAGCGGCTGGATGCACGTCAAGCTCGTGCTCGTCGTCGCCGTCGTCGTCTATCACTTCCAGTGCGGCCGGCTGCTGCACGACTTCGAGCAGTTCGCTAACCGCCGCAGCGAGCGCTGGCTGCGCGTCTTCAACGAGGCGAGCGTGCTGCTGTTCGCCGCGATCGTCGTGCTGGTGGTCGTCAAGCCGTTCTGATGAAGCGTGCGGCCAGTTCGTCGCTGCCGCTCGCCGCGGCCTACGGCGCGCTGGTCGTCTACGCGACGCTCTATCCGTTCAGCGGCTGGCACCATCCGCAGGGCCTGTGGTCGCTCGCGTTCCTGAGCCTGCCGTGGCCGCGATGGTGGATTCAGTTCGACATCGTCGCCAATCTCGTCGGCTACCTGCCGCTGGGCGCGCTCGTCTACATCGCCGCGCTGCGCTCGGGGCGCAGCCGCGCCAAGGCCGCGCTGCTTGGCTTCGCGCTGCCGTCGGCGATGTCGCTTGTGATGGAACTGCTGCAGAACTACCTGCCGCAGCGCGTGCCGTCGGCCGCCGACTGGCTGCTCAACAGCGCCGGCGCGGCGCTCGGCATGGCGCTTGCCGCGATCGCCGACCGCGCCGGGCTGACGCTGCGCTGGCAGGTGCTGCGCGACCGCTGGTTTGTCGGCCGCAGCGCCGTCGCGCTGACGCTGCTGCTGCTGTGGCCTTTCGGGATGCTGTTTCCGACGCCGGTGCCGCTCGGCCTCGGCGCGATCGGCGCGCAACTGCGCGACGCCGCGGCCGGCCTCGGCGAATGGCTGCAGGACATTCCCTGGGCCGCGGCGTGGGGCGAGGTGCTGCTTCAGCCGGCGGCCGTGCCCCCCGCACCGCTTTCGCCGCTCGCCGAAGGGTCGCTCACCGCGTTCGGCCTGCTCGCGCCGTGCCTGCTCGCGTTCACGATTTCGCACCCCGGCTGGCGGCGCGTCGCGCTCGTCGCCGGCGCGGGCGTGCTCGGCTTCGCGGCGATGACGCTGTCGGCCGCGCTGAACTACGGGCCCGAGCACGCGCTGAGCTGGCGCACGGCGACGACGCTGCCGGCCGTCGCCGCCGCGATGCTGCTCGCCGCGGCCTGCTCCGGCGTGTCGCGCCGCACCGCCGCGGCGTTTGGCCTCGTTGTCGCGACCGCCCTCGCGGTCCTCGCCGCGCAGGCGCCGGGCGACCCGTATTTCGCCCACACGCTGCAGGCCTGGGAACGCGGCCGCTTCATCCGCTTCCACGGCGTCGCGCAGTGGATCGGCTGGCTGTGGCCGTACGCGGTGCTGATCCATCTACTGCGGCGCGTCGTGGCGCGCGAGGATGACTCAGGTTGATCATTGGGGATCCAGGCGTCGCGATGCGCCCTGCTGTGGCGCCCGAGATCGAGAGCTCGTTTGGCTCTCATCATGCTTTCCAGACTCGGCGAAGCGATCGCCGAGACACTTCTGTTGCTTGATTTGGACGATATCTGTCTGGGGTACTCCTACTGCGAGACCTCAAGGGGTTGCGTCCTCAACGTCCGCTTTCTCTAGCCTACCCACTGTCAATCGGCAACTCACCTGGGTAGTACCCATCCGAGGCTCGCGAGCGTGACAACACCCGTTCTTGGAGACATCTCGTCGGCAAGAAGCGTCCACTCAATGAGTGGCGAATCAGGCATCAGAGTTGAAGGAGTCTTGGCGAAGCGGAAGTCCAGTTCTGCAACCGAAGTTTTCATTCCTGGGTGGTACACGCTGGTGTGGTAGCCAAACTGACGAGCTTGGATTCCAGGGTAGAGCGCGTCAATATTCACTAAGTTGCCCCGAACGTCTCGTACTTGAGCCAGTGTTGCAGGTGGGAGCTGGAGCACGGTCTGTACGTCGCGGCCAACGCGGCGACCGATGTTGTGGATGAAGAGGCTCACGCGCGCGGAATTTGTCCATGCCGGTTCCCCTTCAAACGAATCTGGCGAGCTGATGGGTTGAATGACCAGATCAAGGACGGGGGTGAGTCGGCGGCCGAACTTGAGAGCTACGAGATCGTGTTCCATCGGCAAGCATTCGGTGCCTGACCTGCGGTAGTAGCGCCTGTCATAGAGATTCTGGTGAGGCGGCTCCTGACTCTCCGGAACGTCGAGTAGGAGAACCAGGGGATCGACTTCGGGAATCGCGCGTTTGCGCAATCCGGCAATTGGCGGGCGGATCTGGGAATTGATGACACGATCCACAGTTTCCACGTTCTTGACATCGACAGGTGTCAGGCTTTGCGGAAGAGTCTTGTCGGTTGCATGGGTTGCAACCCCGTAGATGATTAGGCCACCCAGCGAGTTCGCCATGCCGGTTACGTCCTTCGCGAGCTCCGCTTTGTCACGATCATTGAAGGGTTTGCTGGCGACCTTGTACTCGAGAACATCAGACTCGCGTATTCCTCCCGCAATGAGTGCCTCAATGGCTGAGATGGAGGTGAGTTGGTCGAACAGATCAGACATGGCGATGGCGACAGCGTGGATCAATATGCACTGCACTGCACTCTCCGCTTTACGCAGGTGGGGCAGCATTGCCGGTGCAATCGGGCAACGGCGAAAACGCGGTGTCTTTCGCGATCTTGGCTGAGCCTTCGCACTGGCGAGGTCATCGTAGCAGCGCGCCCATGGCCGTTGTCGCCGGCCCGCCGCCCCCGCCCGCGATCGAGGGTTAACACGTGCCCCGTAGAATGCCCCGATGAGCTACTACAAGCGGCACATCTTCTTCTGCCTCAACCAGCGCGACAACGGCGAGAACGCGTGCCTGCAGCACGGCGCGCAGGAAGGGTTCGACCGTTGCAAGGCGCGCGTCAAGGCGGAGGGGCTCGCTGGGCCCGGCGGCGTGCGCGTGAACCGGGCCGGGTGCATGGAACGCTGCGCCGGCGCGCCGGTCGCGGTCGTCTACCCGGACGCGGTCTGGTACACCTTCGTCGACGCCGAGGACATCGACGAGATCGTCGAGTCGCACCTGAAGAACGGCAAGGTCGTCGAGCGTCTGTTGCTGCCGCCCGAGACCGGCCGTTGGGCATGATCGGATCGGGGCGCCGCGCTGCGGTGATCGCGGCGTGGCGATGAACGCCCGCACCCAGCGCACGATGGTGCCCGGGCCGGCGGGTGCGATCGAATGCGCCGTCGATCTGCCGGCCGCAGCAGTGCGCGGCGTTGCCGTGATCTGCCATCCGCATCCGCAGTTCGGCGGCACGCTCGACAACAAGGTCGTGCAGACGCTCGCCCGCGCCTTGCTGCAACTCGGCTACCGCACGGTGCGCTTCAACTTCCGCGGCGTCGGCGCGTCCGAGGGCGCGTGGGACGAAGGGCGCGGCGAGGTCGACGACGCGCTGGCGGTGATCGCCGCCGCGCGCGGCGCCGATGGCTCTCTCGTGCTCGCCGGCTTCTCGTTCGGCGGCTACGTCGCCGCGGCGGCGGCGTCGCGCCTGCCGGACGACGGCCGCGCCGAGCGGCTCGTGCTCGTCGGCCCGTCG
>JBDHSE010000174.1:0-6187 GCA_039807955.1 Ideonella sp.
CATCGCTCCGCGACCGAAAGTCGGGCCCAGACTGGACACCGTCGGCGCGTGTCAGACGCGTGCTTGTGTATCGATCGCCACCATCCCCAGGCCGCGCGCGACCTTGACGGACAGGTAACTCGATTCGTTGGACGACGAACTGCAGATCAGGAAGCCTGCGGTGGGCCAGCGGTTGACGGTGACCCCGGCCGCGTTCTTCTGCACGAAGTTCGCGTCGCGGTCGGCCTTCATGTGCTTGGCGATGCGCGTCAGCGCCTCGTCCCAGCCGATGCGCTTCCACTCCTTGGCGCCGGCCTCGCGAACCGAGGGGTACAGCACGCGCGCCGGCGAGTTGATCATGTCCATGACGCCGGCGCCCTTGGGGCACAGCGAGCCGCGGCTCACCGGGTTCGAAGGATCGCCCTCGACGTGGATGACCTTGCGCCGCGTGTTCTTGGACTTGTCGCCCAGTGAATGGATCAGCATGCCGCAGCTGACCGAGCAGTACGGGCAGGTGCTGCGAACGACGGTCGTGCCGGTCAGCTTGAAGTTGCGCGTCTCGGCAAGCGCCGCGGTGGGCGAGAAGCCCAACGCGACGAGGCTGGAACCCACCAGCCCCGCTCCGCTGACGCGGAAGAATTGCCTTCGGTTCATGTCCATCTCTCCGACCTCCTGAGGGGCCTCGCGGCCCGTGCGACAGACCTGCTACACGGCAGAGCTTGCAGGCATTGAACTCCAGACCATCGCCTCGTCTCGAGGGGCGGAACCCTTATGAGACGGGTTGCATAGTCGGCGCGGAGCCTGCAATGCGGCTGCCGTTCGAGCACCGGCGACGCAGATGCGAGGCATGGCGCGGGCTCGCGCAACGGCGGCGTGCATCGGCCAGCCCGCGGCGTTCGGCGTTCGACCGCGAATGCCCTCTGCGCATCAATGGTCTATGGCGGTGGTTCGGGCTCGGTGTCGGGCGCGCGCCCGGCGCGATCCGGCGAGCATCGACGGCGTCGGCCGGGTCTGACCCGTCATCCGGCGGGTGCGCGGCGACGACGCGCTGCAGCTGTCGAGGCGCGCCGCCGCATTGCGGCGTGAACTACCGCCCCAGGATGCCCTTGAGCAGATTTGCCGGGTTGAGCGGGTTGCTGTCTTCCTGCTTCTGCGGCGGTGGCGGCGGTGCGTCGCTGGACGGCGTTGCGCGGTTGCCGGTGCCGGGCATGGTCGTCGCGTTCATGTCCATGCCGAGCATCGCATTGGCGACGCTCTTGACGCGGATCTTCACGGCCCAGTCGGGCGCCCAGGCGATCTTCGGGTCGGACGGGCGCGGCGGATGCGCGAGGTTGAGCTCCGAGCCGTAGGCGATCATGCGCAGCATCGCAGCGCCGCCGTCGCCGAAGATGCCCTTGGGCACGCTGCATTGCGTGACGCTCGGCGCGAGCAGCACGCCTTCCTTCAGCCAGCGATCGACGGCCGGGTTGGTCTGGTAGTCGACGAGGCCCATGCCGGTGTCGGGCTGTTCGCTCGAGGTCCAGAAGACCATTTCGTTTTGCGCGCCTTCCTTCGCGCCCATCGCGGCGATGAAGTACGCGCGCGCCGTCGGCAGCGCATTCCACGCCAGCATCGTCGCGCCGCCGGCGTCGGTCTGGCGCAACTGGATCGCCGGCATCAGGTCCTGCGCGGCGCCGATCGCGAACTTGAAGTTCTCGGGCACGCCCTGCCCGCTGAACGCGCTCTCGCCGACGAGCGAGGCGTTGTCCGGCACCATGCGGGCGTCGATCGCATTCGGCCACGACGGCCGGCCCGCCGCGCTGTGCGCGCCGCGCTTTGTCGCCCGGCGCGAGACGAAGAACTTCTGGAAGTCCTGCGGCGCTGCGGTCGCGATGTCGAGCACGCGCGGCTGGCCGGCGCGCACCGCATCGCCGCAACCCCAGTAGAGATAGATCTTGCCCTTCGGGCGCTCGTAGTCGCGCTCCTCGACGTCGTCGTCGGTCGGCGGCTTGCCCGGCGCGGCCTGCGGCGCGACGAGCTTCAGGCTCGGCGCGAGCTGGGTGCCGGCCGGCACCGCTTGCGCCGCTTCGGCCAAGGTCGGGTTGCGGCTCGTGTAGAGCGTCACATCGACCCAGCGGCCAGCCGCCCCGGACTGCGTATTGCCGAAGCTGTTCTTCGCAGCACCGCCGCCAGCGCCGCCCATCATCGCGCCCATCATCGCCATCGGGTTGGCGCCCGCCGCGCCACCGCCGCCCATGCCCATCCCGGGCAGGCCCATGCCGGAGAAAGTCGCGACGTCGATCCAGGCCTGCGCAACGGGCGGCTTGACGGCCTGGTTCTGCGCGGCCGCGGTTCCCGCAGTGCCGAGCAGGGCGGTGCACAGCGCGGCACCGAGGGCGGATCGGTTCTTCATCGAGTGTGCCTTCTTCGGAGGTTGGGCCGCCTGCCGGCGGCATTCGCGAGCGCGAGGATGGCATGAAGCGACCCGCCGCGAAATGCCCGAAGTCAAGTCTTTTGCGCAAGTTGTCGCGGCCGGGCAAGGAACGCGCAGCCGCAATCTGCGTGAGCGAGAGGCGCGGCCTCCATCGCTGAAGTTCAAGCCGCCCGGTGCGCGGCGATCAGCGCATCGGCGACCTCGGCGAACCCGGCGCCGCGTTCGCCCGGTGTCACGTACGCCGGCAGCACGTCGAGCTCTGGTATGAAGCGCGCGATGTTGGCGACGGCGACCGACAGCGGGATGTGCTCGAACATCAGCTGGTCGTTCGTCGAATCGCCGACGTAGAGCCATTCGCGCGCGTCGAGCGGCGCGCCGGTGCAGCGCTGCACGGCCCACAGCGCAGCGGTCCATTTGGAGTGCTCGCCGATCCAGCCGTTGACGTGGATCGAGCTGACCGTAGCCGTCAGCCCGTGGCGCTGCATCACGGCGGCGACCTGAGCGATGCGCGCCGCGTCGAGGTGGGCGAACTCGCCGTGATCGACGGCGATGTCGGTCAGCCGCCCGGCGCTGTCGGCGGCGAGCGTCGCGCCCGGCACCTCGCGCAGCACGGCGGCGGCGCAGGCGGCGAGGCGCTTTGCGTTCGCCAGGCGTTCGGCCTCGGGCTGCGCGTACTCGTGCCGCAGTTGGCCGCCCTCGTTGCGCAGCATCACGCCGCCGTTCTCGGCGACGATCGCCGCCACCGGCCAATCGAGCGCGAACGGTTCGCTCCAGCCGCAGGGGCGACCGGTGATCGCGATGACCTCGATACCCGCGCGCTTTAGCCGATGCAGCGCGTCGAGCGCGGCGGGCTCGATCGCGCCGCCGCAGGTCAGCGTGTCGTCGATGTCGGTGAGCACGCCGCGCACCGCCCGCAGGCGTTCGAGCGGCAATTGCGTGAGGGGCTGCATGCGCGTGAGGTGCATCGCGGCAGTCTCGCACAGCGCCGCGCGTCTTCGCGCCGCGGCCGGCGCACCGGCCGTCACGTGCCGTCGAGCAGGCGGCGCAAGGCGTCGGTCTGGAGGCCGAGATCCGATCCGGGTGCCGCACCGAGCCGTTGGCCGAGTTCGCGGGCTTGCGCGAGGGCGGCGCGCGCCGCCGCGACGTCCCCTCCGGCGAACGCCACCCTGCCCTTGGCGCACATCACCTTCGCGAGGTCCAGCGGGTCGCCGACCTCGCGCAGCAGGCGTTCGCCTTCCCCTAGCGCGCGCAGTCCCTCGCCGGTGCGGCCGCGTTCGGCCAGCAGTTCGCCCAGCCCGGCCTGCACGCCGCCCTCGAAGCGGCGGTTGCCGACTTCGCGGCAGATGCGCAGCGCATCCTCGTAGGCAGCGCAGGCGGCGTCTGCTTCGCCGAGCGCCCGGTGGAGATCGCCGATCTGGCTCAGCGCGACGCCCTCGCCGCGCCGGTTGCCGGTCTCGCGGTAGATCGCGAGCGCGGCGCGGTGGCACTCGGCGGCCGCCCGCCGATCGCCCTGCTGCGCTTCGAGGATCCCGAGGTTGCCGAGCGTGATCGCCTGTTGCAACACGCTGCCCGCCTCGCGATGGATTGCCAGCGCCTGCTCGTATGCGGCGCGCGCCGGCGCCAGGTCCCCCAACTCGTACAGCAACGTGCCCAGGTTGCCGATCGATATGGCCTCGGCGGCGCGGTTACCGACGGCGCGTTGCAGCGCGATCGCCTCCTCGTAGCTGGCGCGCGCTTCGGCCATGCGGCCGAGTTCCAACTGCAGGTTCGCCAGGTTGGCGCGCAGGGCGCCGAGCTGCGCGGGGTCGTCGAGCGCTTCGTGCAGCGCGAGGGCGGTCTCGAAGGCGTGCAGCGCTTCTCGCGTGCGGCCGTCGCGGTGGTCGGCGACCGCGAGCAGCCGCGCGGTGAGCGCCTCGGTCCGCGGGTCGCCGGCCTGCCGCGCCAGCGCGAGCGCGCGCGCCAGTTCGGTGCGGGACGCCTCGCCGCGGCCTTCGTTGCGCAGCGCGCCGGCGAGCGCCGCCCGGACCCGCGCGCCGATGCGCGGCGCGAGCGTATCGAGCGCCGCGACCTGCCGCCCGAGGAGGGATGCCAGATCGAACGGGCCCTGCGCCTCGAGCACGTCCCACGCGGCGAGATAGCACCGGGCCGCGAGTTCGTCCTCGCGCTGCGCGGCGGCCCAGCGGCAGGCGCCGACCAGGTTGTCGAGATCGAGCGCCAGCCGCCGGCGGCGAGCGATGTCGCCGCAGCGCTTGCGGGCGTCGAGCCGCTCGTCGCTTCCGAGGCCGGCGAAGTAGCGTGCGTGACGCAGGCGGGCCGCGCGGACCGCCTCGACGCCGAGCGAATGCAGCTTGTGCGCGGCGTATTCGCGGATGCTCAGGTTCATGCCGAAGAACGGCTCGCCGGCGTCGGGCCGCTCCGACGCCCCGGGCTGCCAGGCGCGCAGCAGGCTCTTGTCGACGAGCGACTGCACGGCGTCGAGCGCGCTTGGCGCGTCGGGCCGGGTGCCGGGATCGATCACCGCCTCGGCCGCCTCGAGCGAGAAGCCGCCGTCGAAAACGGCGCACTGCGCCAGCGCCGCGCGCTCCCAGGGTGCGAGCAGATCCCAGCTCCAGTCGATCGCTGCCTTCAGCGTCGCCTGGCGCGCTGCGACACCGTGCGATCCGGCCAGGAGGGCGAAGCGGTCCTTCATCCGATCGACGATCTGCGACGCCGAGAGCACCCGCATGCGCGCCGCGGCCAGCTCGATCGCCAGCGGCAGCCCGTCGAGCAGGCGCACGATTTCGGCCACTGCGGCCCGGTTGTGGGCGTCGACTGCGAACGCGGGGCGCTGCGCGCGCGCCCGCAGCTCGAAGAGCGTGATCGCATCGTCGGCGAGCGGCAGCGGGTCGAGCGCGGCGATCGACTCGCCGGGCAGGCGCAAGCACACCCGGCTGGTGACGAGCAAGCGCGCCTCGGGCGCGAGGTCCAGCCAGCGCCCGACGGTGGCCGGCGCGTACGGCTCGACCTGCTCGAAGTTGTCGAGGATGACGAGGCAGCGTCCGCGCCCGGCGATCGCGTGGCCGAGCTGAAGGCCGGCATCGCCCTTGCCCAGCGGGACACCCAGCGCCAGCGCGACCGCGAGGTGGATGCCTTCGAGGCTGCGCGCCTCCGACAGATCGCAGAAGTAGGCACCGCCGGGCCAATCGCCGAGCCACGCGAACGCGTAACGCCGCGCGAGTCGCGTCTTGCCCGCACCCCCGGTCCCGAGCACGGTGACGAGGCGCGCATCGCCGGCGAACCGTTCGGCGAGCGCCCGCAGCTCGGACTGCCGGCCGACGAAGCCGTCGTGCTCGGTGCGCAGGTTGTGCCGGATCTCGCGCACCGGCCGCCACAGCCCGTCGACGCCGACCACGCGATAGGCCTTCTCGCTGTCGCCGGGGGGCTCGCAGCGCGCAGCCGGCGGCGTCGCCTCGGCGACCTCCACCGGCTCGGCCATCCCCTTCATTCGGTAGTGGCCGTGGCGCCGGATCGCCCGGCCGTCGAGCGCCGCCGCATCGAGCGCCGCCGCGGCCTGGGCCGACAGCAGCGTGCGCCCGCCGTCGGCCAGCGCCATGATGCGCGCGGCGAGCGGCTTGGCCAGCCCATCGACCTCCAGCGGCTTGGCGCCGCGCGCAACGTCTTCGGGCGGATTGCGGCGCAGTGCGACCTCGGCATGGTGAATGCCGATGCGGGCGGCCGCGCCGAGTTCGGTGGCGACGCGGTGGTATTCCGATGCGAAGCGAAGCGCCTGGGCGGGCCCGTCGAAGAGGAGAAAGA
>JBDHSE010000175.1:0-6146 GCA_039807955.1 Ideonella sp.
GGCTTGGGCTGCGCCGGCGGCTGCGCCGGCTGCGGCGCGGCCACCGCGGCCGGTGCCGCGGCGAGCACCATCACCGTCACGACCGGCCGCGCCGGCGCCGATACGGCTGGCCGCAGCGCATGGCCGAACAGCGCCCACAGGCCGGCCGCGTGCGCCAGCACGATCGCCGCCACCACCGTGATGTGGTGCGTGCCGGCCAGCCCCTTCACGCCGCGGCCTTCCGCCGCGGCGAAGCCACGGAAACCGGACGGCGTGGGCGCGGCGGCATTCATGGCACGCGGCGAGCGAGGCTCAGTAGATGAGCTGCAGGTTGACCGCGAAGTTGATGCCGGGCTGCGTGTAGCGCTCGAGCCCCGGCGAGTTCGCGGCGAGCCCGGTCTGGCCGACGTTGCTCCACAGCCAGTACTGCTTGTCGAACAGGTTGAAGACACCGCCGGCCAGGCGCAGGTGCCGATTGATGTTCCAGTAGCCGGTGATGTCGACGAGGCCGAAGCCCGGCGTCAGGAACGGCTGTACGTTGCTCGGCGCCGCGGCCGAACTCTTGTTCGCGACCGCGGTGACGTTGAGCGAGCCACCCCAGTTGCCGTCGGCCGCGGTGTAGCGCACGCCGGCCACGCCGGTGAGCGGGGTGATGCTGTTCAGTGGCTGGTCGGTGTTCTCGTCCTTGCCGTTGGCGTAGGCCACGCTGCCGGCGAGTGCCCAGTGGCGGTCGATCACCCATTCGCCCTTGGCCTCGATACCGTAGATGCGCACCCGCGCCAGGTTCGTCGCCTGGAAGGTGCCCATGTAGCCGGGCACGCAGTTCGGGTCGCTCGGGCAGTCGAGCTGGGTCGATGAGTCGATGAAGTCCTTGTAGCGGTTGTAGAACGCCGCCACCGCGTAGCTCGACTCGCCGGCGCGGCCCTTGAAGCCAAGTTCCAGGCCGCGGCTGGTTTCCGACTTCAGGTTCGGGTTCGGGATCAGCACGTAGGACTGCACCGGGTTGCGAAACGCCGCGTTGACGTCGTCGAACGGCGGCGCCCGAAAGCCGAAGGCGTAGTTGCCGTAGACGTTGAAGTCCGGCGTGGCGCGCCACATCAGCGCGAGCTTCGGCGACCAGGCACTGTCGGAGAAATCCGCCGCCTGCACGCCCGGCGGCACGTTCGCCAGGTAGACCGCATCCGGATGGATCTTCAGCCGGTAGTCGTCGTAGCGCAGCCCGGGCGTGACGACCAGCCGGTCGTTCAGCAGCGAGATCTGATCCTGCACATAAAAGCCCGT
This sequence comes from Ideonella sp., assembly GCA_039807955.1. Taxonomy (GTDB): domain Bacteria; phylum Pseudomonadota; class Gammaproteobacteria; order Burkholderiales; family Burkholderiaceae_C; genus CAIKUF01. Next base: position 1,261 of record JBDHSE010000175.1, read on the forward strand.
CTGCCGCGTGCTGGTGTTCGGGAAGTCGCGCAGCGGGAAAGTCTCGCCGGAGAGCGTCTTGCTCACGGTGCCTTGCGTCTGGTTGTAGATCGTCGCGTCGCGCAGCGCGCTGGAATCGGTGTCCGACAGGTCGATGCCCCACAGGATGCGCTGCTGGACGCCGTCGCCGTCGAGCAGGCTCTCGAGCTGCGCCGTGAACCCGGTGATCCGCTGCTCGAAGTCGAACTGGCGCGGGATGAGGCAGTTGTTGGCGCCCGGGAACACGCCCGAGCAGCCGGCCGTAGTGTTGACGCGGGTCTCGGTCGAGCTCGAGTCGGTGGTCGAGGTCTGGCGGTAGAGGTTGGCGGTGAAGCCGGCGATCCAGCCGCGATCGGGGTTGGTGTAGGCGTAATCCAGGCTGTAGCGCTCGCGGTTGTTCTCGTCGTCGCCGCTGATGCTCGCGGTGCGCGGCGTCGAGACGTTCAGGCTCAGCACGTCGACGCTGCTGTCGCGGTCGAACCACTCGTAGGTGGCGCGCACGCGATGGCCGGCCGCCGGCTGGAACACGCCCTTGAGCAGGACGTTTTGCTGGCGGATGTCCTGCGGGTTGGGCTCGGTGCGCAACGGGCCCACCGAGCCGTCGTCGCCCATGTTGTCCTGCTCGTGGCCGGTGAAGTAGGTGTAGAGTGCCATCGCCTGCCAGGTCTCGGTGCCGTAGGCGACGGTGCCGGTGTTGGCCCAGCCGCGGTCGCTGCTGGCGTAGCCGCTCTTGAACGCGCCGTAGAACGGCGACACGGCGCGGTCCAGGTAGTCGAGCGGGTCCTTCGTCATGTACGAGACGACGCCGCCGAGCGCGTCCGACCCGTACAGGCTGGAGGCCGGGCCGCGCAGGATCTCGACGCGCTTCAGGCTGTCGAGGTCGACGAACGAGCGCGTCGAGTTGTTGAACGGGCCGATGCCGAACTGGAACGCACTCGGCGCGCGGATGCCGTCGACCATCATCTGCACGCGGTTGCCTTCGAGGCCGCGGATGTTGAAGCTGTTGGCGCCGAAGCGGTTGGGGTCGCTGTTGACCGAGACGCCGGACTCGTAGCGGATCAGGTCCTGCAGCGTGCGCACCAGGCCGCGGTTGATCTGCTGCGCGTCGATCGTCGAGATCGTCGCCGGTACCTCGGCGGTGTCCTCCTCGAAACCGGTGGCGCTGACGGCCACCTCCGGCAACCTGGCGGCCGGCCCTTCGGGGCTCAACTGCGCCTGTGCCGGCGCCAGCCAGCAGATGGCGCTTCCGCAGCACGCCCAATGACGAAACCTGACTTTCCTGTTCACCTTGCCTGCCCTCGCGTATGTGGATGTCGCCGCCGATCGGCGGCGGGAGTGCCTGGCGGGCTGCACCTGCACTTCATCGAGGCAAGCGGTGGCTGGCTGAGCTGGTGCGGAATGATAATGGTTTGTATTTGCAGCTTTTCCTGACTTGTTGCGCTAATACGACTGCGTCGCATTCGCAGTCGTGTATAGAATCCGCTCCCACAAGGGCTGCGGCCGCACCGCCCCGTTGTCGATAGCCCACGCCGCGACCGACGTCCCGGCATCGCCACCATGCTGCTGTCCCGCTGTCTCGCGTTCGCGCTTTGCCTCACGTTGTGGACGGGAGCGCATGCCGACGGCGTGCTGCTGCTGACGACGAGCCCTTCCCCGCCGGGCCGCTTCGTCGCACTCGAGCAGGCGGCACGCGCGCAGGGGCTGACGCTTGCGACGCGCTTCGTCGAGAAGATCCCCACCGCCGAGCTGACGCCGGCGCTGTGGCAGGGGTCGGATCTGGTGCTGATCGACGTCCAGCGCCAGCACCTGGAGGACTTCGCGCGCGAGAAGCTCACACCTGCGCTGCCGGCGCTGCAGCAGGTACCGCATGTCTGGCTTGCCGCCGCGCCCAAGCCCGGCGGCGGCGTCGACACGGCGCTCGCGGCGCGGCTGCACGGCTACTTCGCCAACGGCGGCGCGCGCAACACCGATTGGCTGCTGCGTGCGCTGGCGGCGCGCCACAGCCCGGCCGACTGGCAGGCGCTGCCCGAGCCGCAGGTCTTTCCGCCGTCGGCGATCTACCACCCGAAGCTCGAACGCACCGTCGCCGCCACGCCGCGCGAGTACCTCGCGGCGCGCGGCATCGACCCGGCGCTGCGCCCGCCGACGGTGGCGATCGCCTTCCACCAGGGCAGCATCGCGGCCGGCCAGACCGCCGTGCTCGACGACCTGATCGAGCGCATCGAGGCCGGCGGCGCGCTGGCGTGGCCGTTCTACAGCCCGGTGATGGCACCCGACGCGATGCGCGGCATGCTGACGATCGGCGGCCAGCCGGTCGCCGACGCCATCGTCAACACCCAGATCACGCTCAACCCCGAAGGCCGGCGCAAGGAGTTCGAGGCGCTGGGCCTGCCGGTGATCCAGGCGATGGGCTGGCGCCGCGGCAGCGAGCAGCAATGGGCGGCCGACCCGCACGGCATCCCACTCATCGACGTGCCGTTCTACCTGGCGCAGGCCGAGTACGCCGGCATCTTCGACATCCAGGTCGCGATGGCGATCCACCCCGGCGACGAGCAACTGGTGCCGATCGAACCCCAGGCCGCAGCGATCGCCGCCAAGGCGCTGAACCTCGTCGAACTGCGGCGCAAGTCAGCTGAAGACAAGCGCGTCGCGATCATGTTCTGGAACTATCCCGCAGGCGAGAAGAACCTGTCGGCGAGCTTCATGAATTTGCCGCGCAGCCTGTCGGCGACGCTGGGCGCGATGCAGGCCGCCGGCTACCGCACCGAGGCGCTAGCCGCGCAGCCGCTGACCGCCCAGCTGCAGCGCCTGCTTGCGCCAGGGTACCGGCCGCCCGAGGATCGCGAGGTGCTGCGCGCGCTGCTGCGCGACGGCCTGGCCGACAAGCTGCCGGTCGCCGCCTACCGCCAGTGGCTGGCGACGCTGCCGGCGCCGGTGCAAGCCGCGCTGCGCGAGCGCTGGGGCGAGCCCGAGCGCTCGACGATGGTCTTGCACGACGCGGGCGGCGAGCCCTACTTCGTCGTCCCGCGCCTGCAACTCGGCCAGATCAGCCTGCTGCCGCAGCCGGGCCGCGAGGAACGCGGCGGCGACCGCGAGAAGGCGCTCTACCACTCGACGAGCGCGGTGCCGCCGCACCACTACTTCGCGACCTACCTCTGGCTGCGTCAGCAGTTCGACGCCGACGCGCTGGTGCACTTCGGCACCCACGGCACGCAGGAGTGGCTGCCGGGCAAGGAGCGAGGCCTCTCGGTGTACGACTGGCCGATGCTCGCGGTCGGCGACGTTCCGGTGCTCTACCCCTATATCGTCGACAACATCGGCGAAGCCACGCAGGCCAAGCGCCGTGGCCGCGCGGTGATCATCAGCCACCAGACGCCACCGCTGACCCCGGCCGGCCTGCACGACCGGCTGACGAAGATCCACGACCTGCTGCACCAGTGGCTCGCGCAGGAGCCCGGCGGCGTGAAGGATCAGCTTCGGACCGAGTTCCTGGCCGGCATCGAACGCGAGCGCATCGGTCTCGACATGGGCTGGAGCGACGATCGCATCGCGCGCGAGTTCGACGCATTCGTCGCCGCGGCGCACGACCACTTGCACGAGCTTGCGCTGACCGCGCAGCCGATGGGGCTGCACACCTTCGGCCAGGGCAGCGACGAGAAGTGGCGCATCGCCACCGTGCTGATGATGCTCGGTAAGGGCTTCTGGGAAGGCGTCGCCGACCCGAACGACCCGAAGGAAGAAGCTGACGAGCTGCTGATCGCCGACTACACCCGTCTCGTCGAGACCAAGCCCTATCGCCTGCTCGCCGCGCACCTGAAGGACGGCGCGCCGGTGCCGCACCTGACGCCTGCGGCGCAGGAGAAGCTCGCACAGGCTCGCCGCTGGTACGACGACCTCGGCGCAGCGGGCGAGATGCGCGCACTGCTCGCCGGGCTCGAAGGCCGCCACATCCCGACGAGCTACGGCGGTGACCCGCTGAAGAACCCCGACGCGCTGCCGACCGGCCGCAACCTCTACGGCTTCGACCCGAGCCGCGTGCCGACCAAGGCGGCGTGGGAAGCGGGCAAGATCGCGCTCGACCAGCTGCTCGCCGCACACAGCGCGAAGACCGGCCGCGCGCCCAGGAAGCTGACTTTCACGTTGTGGTCGGTCGAGACGATGCGCCACTTCGGCCTGCTCGAGGCGCAGGCGCTGTGGGCGATGGGCGTCGAACCGGTGTGGGACGCCGGCGGGCGCGTCACCGGCGTCAAGCTGATCCCGCGCGAGCAACTCGGCCGACCACGCGTCGACGTCGTGCTCTCAGCCACCGGCCTGTACCGCGACCACTTTCCGAACGTGATGAAGCAGTTGGCCGAAGCGGCGCGGCTCGCGTCCGAGGCGCGCGCCGAGGCCGACAACCCGGTCGCGGCCAACGCACAGCGCATAGCGCGCAACCTGATCGCGGCCGGCGTGCCACTGGCCGAAGCGCAGCAGGCCGGCGCGACGCGCATCTTCTCGAGCGAATCGGGCCGCTACGGCACCGGACTGGACGACGCCGCGCTCGCGACCGACACCTGGAAGACGCAGATCGAGGGCGACCGCAAGCTCGCGCAGCTCTACCTCAGCCGCATGCAGTACGCCTACGGCCCCGACGAATCGACCTGGGGCCGCGCCGGCGTGTCGACTGCCGGCAAGTTGAACCTGTACGCCGAGCACCTGCGCGGCACCGAGGCCGCGGTGCTGGCACGCAGCAGCAACCTGTACGGCATGCTGACGACCGACGACCCGTTCCAGTACCTGGGCGGCATCGGCCTGGCGGTGCGGCAGCTGGACGGCAAGGCGCCCGAGCTGTACGTCAGCAACCTGCGTGGGAATGGAAACGGCGGCGC
>JBDHSE010000176.1:0-6109 GCA_039807955.1 Ideonella sp.
GCCGGTGTGCTGAGCGCCGCGCTGTGCGGCGCGTCGCTGCTGGCCGTGCATGCGCTCGCCGTCGAGCCGCACGTCGGCTGGCGCGTCGCGCCGATTGCACTCGCCTGGATCCTTGGCTCGCTCGGCGCCGGTGGCGCGCTCGCGCTGCCGTTCGCGCAGCGCGGCGGCGCACGCGGGCGCGCGACGCTTGCGGCGCTGACGCTCGGTGCGACGCTCGCGATCGTCAACGCCGCGCTGCTCGATGCAGCCATCGTCGCCGCCGACGCCGCGATCGACGCGCGCGCCTCCGGCCTGATCGGCAACGAGGCGCTGACCATTCTTGCGCTGCTCGGCGGGCCGGCGGTGCTCGCGCTGCTGCTGCTTGCGGCGACGCTCGAAGACCGCTTCAGCGGCCTGCTCGCGAATGCGCGCGAGGAGGCCCTGCGCGCGGCGCACACCGATCCGCTGACCCGCCTGCCGAACCGCCTGAAGTTCGAGGATCGCCTCGCGCGCGCCGCGCTGCGCGCCGATCGCACCGATCAACGCCTCGCGCTGCTGTTCATCAACCTCGACGGCCTGAAGGGCATCAACGAACACTTCGGCCAGCATGTCGGCGACGCGCTGCTGCGCGTCGTCGGCCAACGCTTGAGCGCGCAGCGCAGCGAAAGCGAAGTGCTGGCGCGCGCCGGCGGCGACGAGTTCCTGCTGCTGCTCGACGCCAACCCCGACGCCGAGGCCGCGGCGCGGCGCGCCGGCCTGCTGCTCGCCGATCTCGCCCGGCCGTGCCGCATCGAGCAGCACGAGATCGCGATCTCGGCGTCGATCGGCATCGCGATGTACCCCGAGCACGGCGCGTTGTCGCGCCTGATCGCGCACGCCGCGGCGGCACTCACCGCGGCCAAGCACCAGGGCGGCGCGACGCACTGCTTCTTCGACGCCGGCATGCTCGGCGGCAAGCGCGACGAGATGGAGCTGCTGCGCGACCTGCGGCTCGCGATCGAGCGCGGCGAGCTCGAGCTCTTCTACCAGCCCAAGATCCACGCGCCGAGCGGCGAGATCACCGGCGTCGAGGCCTTGATGCGCTGGAACCACGCGCAGCGCGGCACCGTCAGCCCCGAGGTCTTCATCCCGCTCGCCGAACGCTACGGCCTGATCCACGCGATCGGCAACTGGCTGATCGACGCCTCGTGCCGCCAGATCCGCGCCTGGCGCAACCAGGGGCTGCGCATGCGCGTCGCGATCAACCTCTCGGTCCATCAACTGCGCCAGCCCGACCTCGCGAAACGGATCGGCGCCGCGCTGCAGCGCAACCGGCTCGACGCGAGCGTGCTGACCTGCGAGATCACCGAGACCGCCGCCACCGACGACAGCCACGACGCGCACGGCGTGATCGACGAGCTGGCCGCGCTCGGCGTGCACCTGTCGATCGACGACTTCGGCACCGGCTACTCGAACCTCGGCCGGCTGCGCAAGCTTCCGGCCGAAGAGCTGAAGATCGACCGCGGCCTCGTCTTGGATCTGGCGACGAGCGACGACGCGCACGCGATCGTCGATGCCGTCGTCAAGCTCGCGCACGCGCTCGGCCTGAAAGTCGTCGCCGAAGGCGTCGAGACCGAGATCCAGCAGCGCCTGCTGCGCGACCTCGGCTGCCACGAGCTGCAGGGCTACCTCTTTGCCAAGCCGATGTCGGCGCGCGCCCTCGCGCAGTGGGCGATGAAGCAGGAAGGCCCGCGCGCGCTCGACTTCCGTGCCTCGCTGTTCGGCGAGACGCGCGCCGTCGAACTGACCTGAACCCGGCCCTGACGCCGCGGCCCAAGCCCTGGCCGGCGACGGTCGAAGCCGCCATTCCTACAATGCGCCAATGAACGAACCGGCCTACACCCGCGGCGCCGCGCTGGCGAAGATCCTGCAACAGCGCATCGTCATCCTCGACGGCGCGATGGGCACGCTGATCCAGCGCGAGAAGCTTTCCGAGGCCGACTTTCGCGGCGCGCGCTTCGCCGATCATCCGAAGGACCTGAAGGGCAACAACGAGCTGCTGCAGTTGACGCGGCCCGAGCTGATCCGGCGCATCCACGCCGACTATCTGCGCGCCGGCGCCGACATCGTCGAGACCAACACGTTCGGCGCGACGCGCATCGCGCAGGACGACTACGGCCTGGCCGGCGTCGCGCGCGAGATGAACGTCGCCGCCGCGCGCCTCGCGCGCCAGGCCTGCGACGAGTTCAGCACCGCCGACAAGCCGCGCTTCGCCGCCGGCGCGCTCGGGCCGACGCCGCGCACCGCGAGCATCAGCCCCGACGTCAACGACCCGGCGGCGCGCAACGTCACGTTCGGTGAACTGCGCGCCGCGTATCGCGAGCAGGCCGAGGGCCTGCTCGAAGGCGGCTGCGACCTGTTCCTGATCGAGACCATCTTCGACACGCTCAACGCGAAGGCGGCGATCTTCGCCCTCGACGAGCTGATGGAGGACAGCGGCGAGCGCCTGCCGGTGATCGTCTCCGGCACCGTGACCGACGCCTCGGGACGGATCCTGTCGGGGCAGACGGTCGGCGCGTTCTGGCATTCGGTGCGCCATGCCCGGCCGCTCGCGGTCGGGCTCAACTGCGCGCTCGGCGCGGCGCTGATGCGGCCCTACATCGAGGAACTCGCCAAGGTCGCCGCCGATACCTTCATCAGCTGCTACCCGAACGCCGGGCTGCCCAACCCGATGAGCGAGACCGGCTTCGACGAGACGCCCGAGGTCACGTCCGGCCTGATGGAGGACTTCGCGCGCGCCGGCTTCCTCAACATCGCCGGGGGCTGCTGCGGCACGACGCCCGAGCACATCGCGCGGATCGCCGAGCGCGTCGGCCGCTACGCGCCGCGCTGCCGGCACGCGAAGGGGCTGCTGACCGAGCTGCAGGGCGCCTGATCAGGCCAGGCTCGCGAGCTGCTCGAGGTTCAGCCGCAGCCGCAACTCCTGCGGTGCGACGCCGGCGGCGACCGCGTGGCGGGCGATGCGCGTGTCACGCCGCGCCGGTTCGCACAGCGGCATGCCGGCGGCCGAAAGCACGCTCGCGACGAGCGGCTCGTTGGCCAGGCGCCCGCGGCGCAGCACGACGGCGACCTCGCCGCTCGCGAGCCGCACGAAGCTGCCCGGTGGGTGGATGCCTGTGGCCTTGACGATCGCCGCGCCCGCGTCGTCGGCCTGCCGGTTCTCGTCGAGATAGGTTGCCTTCGCCGCGGCCATGCCCGACAGCGCCTGGCGCGTGCGGCGCCGGCTCAGTCGCGCGGCGAAGATGTCGGCGCGCTGGATGAGTCGTGCAAGCTGTGCGGCGGCGGGCAGCTCGGCGAGCTTACCGGGGCGGCTTGCGTGGTGCTGGGCGACGGCGGCGAGCCAGAGCTCGTCGCCGACGCCGCACGCGCGCAGACGCTCGGCGCCGAGTTCGGCGTGGCGCTCGATCAGCGCCCGCTGCTGCGGCGAAGGCGGGGCCTCCTGCAGCGCAAGCACATCCTGCAGCGCCGTCATCGCGATGTTCATCGTCAACGCCGCGCAGCGCAGCGGCTCGCGCCACGCCGCCGGCCAGGCGGCGAGGTGGCGCGCCGCCAGCTCGCACACCGCGGCGACGAGCAGCGCGTGGCCGACGCTGTAGTTGCGCGATTCGCTCGTCGTGCCCTGGATCAGGATCAGCAGCGCGAGGTCGGCGTCGCGGTCGAGCAGGTCGAGCACCTCGGCCTGCAGCGCGCCAAGCCGCGGCACGAAGTCGTCCAACGCCGGCTGGCGCAGCAGGACGCTGGCGCGCGTCTGCACGCTCGCCCAGGCGCTGATCGGGTCCTGCAGGCGGCGGGCGGCTTGGGTGCCGGCCGCGGCTTCGGGCCTCGCCTGCGCGATCTGGCCGAGCGGGGCGTTCTGGCGCAGCATCGAATCGACCTTGCCGGCGACGGCGCGCGCCAGGTTCTCGCTGTCGGTCTCGTCGAGGAACAGTTCGCGCGACGCGAGCGCCTGCAGCTGCGCCTCGGTCGCGATCACCGCGCCGCGCGCGGCGACGAGGGCGCCGTTCGCCTCGCGCAGCGCGAACGGCAGCGCGACGCCGACGCGCAAGGCCTCGGGCGGCAGCGGGTGAAGGGTGGCAACGGACAAGGCGCGATCCGGATGGAATACGGGAATTCCCGCTGTTTTCGTCCCCGCCCGGGGTAACTTGAGTCAAGCCGGCGCTATCGGAAAACCCCATGGAGACGGTGTCAGCCTTAAGTCAGAATCGGATCGACAGGAGGAGACGATGGAAAAGATCTGGCTCAAGAGCTATCCGGCGGGCGTTCCCGCCGAAATCGACGTCGACCAGTACCGCTCGCTCGTCGAGCTGCTCGAGGAGAGCTTCAAGAAGTACGGCGCCGCGACCGCCTACCGCTTCATGGGCAAGGCGATCAGCTTCGCGCAGATCGACCAGCACTCGCGCGCGTTCGCCGCCTACCTGCAGGGGCTCGGGCTCGACAAGGGCGACCGCGTCGCGATCATGATGCCCAACGTGCCGCAGTACCCGGTCGCCGTCGCCGCGATCCTGCGTGCCGGCTACGTCGTCGTCAACGTCAATCCGCTGTATACGCCGCGCGAGCTCGAGCACCAGTTGAAGGACTCGGGCGCGAAGGTGATCGTGATGATCGAGAACTTCGCGACGACGCTGCAGGCGGTCGCCGCCAACGTGCCGACGAAGACGGTGATCCTGACGGCACTCGGCGACATGCTGGGCTTTCCGAAGTCGCTGATCGTCAACTACGTCGTTCGCAACGTGAAGAAGATGGTGCCGGCGTTCGACCTGCCGGGCGCGGTGCGCTTCAACGACGCGCTGAACCAGGGCCGAGGCAAGCCGCTGCGCCAGGTCGCGGTCGGGCCCGACGACATCGCCGTGCTGCAGTACACCGGCGGCACGACCGGCGTTAGCAAGGGCGCCGTGCTGCTGCACCGAAACCTCGTCGCCAACATCCTGCAGTCCGAGGCCTGGTACCAGCCGGCGTTGAAGAAGATTCCGCCCGGCGAGCAGGTCGTGACGATCTGCGCGCTGCCGCTCTATCACATCTTCGGCTTCAACACGAACATGATGCTCGGCATGCGCATGGGCGGCTGCAACATCCTGATCCCCAACCCGCGCGACCTGCCGGCGGTGTTCAAGGCACTCGCCGGCCTGAAGTTCCACAGCTTCCCGGCCGTCAACACGCTGTTTGCCGCGATGGCGCACCACCCGGGCTTCGGCAGCGTCGACTGGAGCAACCTCGTGATCTCGGTCGGCGGCGGCATGGCGGTGCAAAGCGGCACCGCCAAGATCTGGCTCGAGAAGACCGGCTGCGCGATCACCGAGGGCTACGGCCTGTCGGAGACCTCGCCGTCGGCGACCTGCAACCCGGCCGACAGCACGGCCTACAGCGGCAACATCGGGCTGCCGATGCCCAACACCGAGTTGAAACTGCTCGATGACGACGGCAACGAGGTGCCGATGGGCACGCCCGGCGAGATCGCGATCCGCGGCCCGCAGGTGATGGCCGGCTACTGGCAGCGGCCCGACGAGACGGCCAAGGTGATGACGGCCGACGGGTTCTTCCGCACCGGCGACATCGGCACCGTCGACGAGCGGGGCTACTTCAAGATCGTGGACCGCAAGAAGGACATGATCCTCGTCAGCGGCTTCAACGTCTATCCGAACGAGGTCGAGGACGTCGTCTCCAAGCTCGACGGCGTGCTCGAATGCGCCGCCGTCGGCATGCCCGACGCGAAGGCCGGTGAGGTCGTCAAGCTGTTCGTCGTGCGCAGCAAGCCCGACCTCACAGAGAAGCAGGTCCACGCCTTTTGCGAAGCGAACCTGACCGGCTACAAGCGCCCCAAGGTCGTCGTCTTCCGCGACGAACTGCCCAAGACCAACGTCGGCAAGATCCTGCGCCGCGAGCTCAGGGACAAGGGCTGACGGCTACGCCGTCAGGCCTTGCGGCGAAGGCTCATATCGCGAAGCGATGTGAGCAGCAGCCAAAAGGTCTGAACGGCGGCCGGAGCCGGCGCTGAGCTGCCCGCGACGCTGCCCTAGACTGAACTTTGACCACCCCCAAGACGTAACTCCGCGTCCGCATTGAACTTTGCGGTTGGCAAGTGCGGGTCTACTGG
>JBDHSE010000177.1:0-6095 GCA_039807955.1 Ideonella sp.
TACTTCCTGACGCCCGACGTCGTCGGCGTCGAACTGACCGGCCGCCTGCGCGAGGGCGTGACGGCGACCGACCTCGTGCTGACCGTGACCGAGTTGATGCGCGCGCACAAGGTCGTCGGCAAGTTCGTCGAGTTCTTCGGCGAAGGCACGGCCAGCCTTGCGGTGCCCGACCGCGCGACGATCGGCAACATGGCGCCCGAATACGGCGCGACGATGGGCTTCTTCCCGGTCGACGAGAAGACCATTCGCTACTTCGAGGGCACCGGCCGCAGCAAGGCCGAGATCGAGGCCTTCGAGGCCTACTTCAAGGCGCAGAAGCTGTTCGGCATACCGCGCTCTGGCGAGATCGAGTACTCGCAGGTCGTGAAGCTCGACCTCGGCAGCGTCGCGCCGAGCCTTGCCGGGCCGAAGCGGCCGCAGGACCGGATCGAGATCGGCGACGTGAAGGACCGCTTCGCGTCGCTCTTCTCGAAGCCGCCGGCCGAGAACGGCTTCAACCAGCCGGCCGAACGGCTGACCCTGCGCTTTGGCACATCGCCCGCGCCTGCGCCGATCGCACCACCGCCGCCGGCCGGTTCGGCGCGCGACCTCGCCGAGATGGTCGCCAACCGGCCGACGCTCGCGGCAGCACGGTCGCGGGACGACGAACAGACGATCGGCCACGGCGACGTGCTGATCGCGGCGATCACGTCGTGCACCAACACGTCGAACCCGAGCGTACTGCTCGCCGCCGGGCTGCTCGCGAAGAAGGCGGTCGATGCGGGGCTTTCGGTGCCGGGCTACGTCAAGACCTCGCTTGCGCCGGGTTCGCGCATCGTCACCGAATACCTCGAGAAGACGGGCCTCCTGCCCTACCTCGAGCGGCTCGGCTTCAACGTCGCCGGCTACGGCTGCACGACGTGCATCGGCAACGCCGGCGATCTGACGCCCGAGATCAACGCGACGATCAATGCCAACGACCTCGTCTGCGCCGCGGTGCTGTCGGGCAACCGCAACTTCGAGGCGCGCATCCACCCGAACCTGAAGGCGAACTTCCTCGCCAGCCCGCCGCTCGTCGTCGCCTACGCGCTCGCCGGCACGGTGCAGCGCGACCTGATGACCGAGCCGGTCGGCACCGGCAAGCGCGGCCGGCCGGTCTACCTCGGCGACATCTGGCCGACGAGCGACGAGGTGCACGCGCTGATGAAGCACGCGATGAACGGCAAGGCGTTCCGCGCGAACTACGCCAAGGTCAAGACCGAGCCGGGCGCGCTGTGGAAGAAGATTCACGGCGCGAGCGGCGAGGTCTACCCCTGGCCTTCGAGCACCTACATCGCCGAGCCGCCGTTCTTCGCCGAGTTCGCGCTCGAGCCGCCGGCGCTTGACGCGGGCGTCACCGGCGCGCGCATCATCGGCCTCTTCGGCGACTCGATCACGACCGACCACATCTCGCCCGCCGGCTCGTTCAAGGACACGTCGCCGGCCGGCAGGTACCTGCTGTCGCTCGGCGTGAGCAAGGCCGACTTCAACAGCTACGGCTCGCGCCGCGGCAACCACGAGGTGATGATGCGCGGCACCTTCGCCAACGTGCGGATCAAGAACCTGATGCTGCCGCTGCTCGCCGACGGCTCGCGCGAGGAAGGTGGCATGACGCTGCACCAGCCCGGCGGCGAGCGGATGGCGATCTACGACGCCGCGATGCGCTACATCGCCGACGGCGTGCCGACCATCATCTTCGCCGGCGAGGAGTACGGCACCGGATCGAGCCGCGACTGGGCGGCCAAGGGCACGCAACTGCTCGGCATCAAGGCGGTCGTCGCCAAGAGCTTCGAGCGCATCCACCGCTCGAACCTCGTCGGCATGGGCGTGCTGCCGCTGCAGTTCAAGGCCGGCGACAACTGGCAAAGCCTCGGCCTGAAGGGCGACGAGACGGTCGATGTCGTGCTCGACAAGATCGAGGCGCAGGGCGGCGCCAGGCTCGTCATCACCGCGGCCGACGGCGGCCGGCGCGAAGTGAGCGTCACGCTGCGGATCGACACCCCGATCGAGGTCGATTACTACCGCCACGGCGGCATCCTGCCGTTCGTGCTGCGCCAGTTGCTCGCCGGCTGATCGGCGGGTGGTTCAGCGCCGCCGGCTCGCCTGCGCAAAAAGCGCCTGGTCGAAGCCGACGCTAAGCTGCCCGTCGGCCCAGCGCACGACCGGGCGCTTGACGAGGCTCGGATTGGCGAGCAGCAGCGCGCTCGCGCTCGCCGCATCGCGGGCCGATGCACGCGCCGCGTCGTCGAGGCGGCGCCACGTCGTTCCCTTGCGGTTGAGCAGCACGTCCCAGTCGACGCTGCGCAGCCAGTCGGCGAGCAGCGCCGCAGGCAGGCCGTCGCGCTTGAAGTCGTGGAACGCGTAGGCCACACCCTCGGCCGCGAGCCAGGTGCGCGCCTTCTTCACGCTGTCGCAGTTCGCGATGCCGTAGAGCGTGACGGTCATCGCCGGCTCAACGCCATGACGGGGTTTCGCACTCCGGATCGGTCGTGTGCGCCGCGCCCTGGAACTTGCCGTCGGCTCCGATCGAGACCTGATACCACAGGCAGTTGTTCGTCGGATAGCGGTAGTTCCAGACCGTGATCCCCTGGCGCGGGTAGACCTTCGTGCTGCCGGGGTGGCCGATGCGCATCAGGACTTCTTCGCTGCTGATGCCGTAGGGGAGGCTGATGAAGTTCTGCGGCGTCAGCACCTGATCCCAGACGACCGAGCCGCCGGCGGCGTCGAAGTCGACCATGTAGGTCTCCCGGCCCTGCGGTCCGCGCGCGAACTCGAGGCGGGTGCCGCCGTTGTCGAGCTTGTAGCGGCCGGTCGGCGGGCCCATCAGCGCGATGACCTGCTCCTGCGTCGAACCGAGCGGCAGGCCCTGCGGCGTCGCCGAGCTGGCGCACGATGCGAGCAGCATCGCGCCGACGGCAAGCGCCGTGGCCACACCGAGCGTGCGAAGCAGATCGTTCATGCCACGTCACTCCAGGCGGTGTCGGCGGCCTCGAACCGCGCGGACTCGAGCGCGCGCGGGCCGGCGAGAAACGAGCGAAGAACCCTTCAGGCAGCGACGGCAGCGGCCGCCAGACAACGGTTGCACTTGCCGAGACCCGGCAGGCGCAGATCGGGCTTGCCGTCACCGGTCTTGAAATTGGCCTGGCAACGCCGGCAGACGTACATGCGCGAATTCGACATCATCGGCTTCACGCCGCGCTCGGGGGCGGGGCGCGCCGCGGTGTACTCGGCCTGGGTCTGACGCAGCTTCTGTTCTACGTCCTGCGATGCCTTGGAAGCGTGATTTCTGGTGGCCATGGCGCTGCGATCGTGGTGAACTCTGATGGAAGGCGAGCCGGCAAATACCGGGACCCCCTATTGTCTCCCGAATGTCATTCCGGCGCCTAGTGAGGGGTTTCGACAAGCCCCTCGATCGGCCGCCCTTGGGCGGCGCGCCATGAACCGTCCCGCGCCCTATCGATCTCGGACTGCAGGCGACCCGGCCCCCGCCTCGGCGTAGAGCGCGAGGTACGCCGCCGCGGCGCCGTCCCACGAGAAGTCCTGCGCCATCGCGCGCCGCATCATCGTTTGCCAGACCGCGGGGGAGCGATAGGTGTCCGCTACGCGGGCCAGCGCTTCGGCGAGCGCCTCGGGCGTCGCCGCGTCGAAGACGAAGCCGGTCGCGCGCGCCGCGTCGCTCGCGTCGACCACGGTGTCGGCGAGCCCGCCGACGCGCCGCACGACCGGCAGCGTGCCGTAGCGCAGGCCGTAGAGCTGCGTCAGGCCACAAGGCTCGAAGCGCGACGGCACTGCGATCGCGTCGCCGCCAGCGATCAGCCGGTGCGCGAGCCCCTCGTCGTAGCCGATGCGCACCGCGACGCGCCCCGGATGGGCGCGCGCGGCGGCCTGCAACGCCGCTTCCAGCGCCTGATCGCCGCTGCCGAGGACGGCCAGTTGGGCACCGGCTCGAAGCAGCGCGGGCAACGCGGCGAGCAGCAGATCGACGCCCTTTTGCGCCGTCAGCCGGCTGACGAGGCAAACGAGCGGCGCATCGGCGCGCGGCTCGAGCCCGGCCTCCTGCTGTAGCGCGAGCTTGCATTGCGCCTTGGCGTCGAGCGAATCGGCGCCGTAGCGCGCAGCGAGCGCCGGGTCGAGCCGCGGATTCCAGACCTCGCCGTCGACGCCGTTCAGGATGCCGCTCACGTCGGCGCCGCGGTCGCGGATCACGCCGTCGAGGCCGAAGCCGAACTCGGGCGTCGCGATCTCGCGTGCGTAGGTCGGGCTCACCGTCGTCACGCGCCGCGCGAACTTGAGCCCGGCCTTCATCAACGCGAGCCCGCCGTGGAACTCGAGCCCGGCCGCCGAGCCGAAGCGTGCCGCCAGCCCGAGCAGACCGAAGTCGGCGAGCGCGAAGTGGCCCTGGTAGGCGAGGTTGTGGATCGTGAAGACCGAGGCGCACCCGCCCGACGGATGCGCCGCCATGTAGGCGCAACCGAGCGCCGCGTGCCAGTCGTGGGCGTGCATCACGTCGGGCGCCCATGCGGCGTCGAGACCGCCCGCCGCGAGGTGCGCCGCGACCCAGCCGAGCAGCGCGAAGCGCTGCAGGTTGTCGGGCCAGTCGACTCCAGCGGCGTCCTGGTACGGCCCGCCGCCGCGCCGGTAGAGCATCGGCGCGTCGATCACGTAGGCCGGCACGCCGCACGACGCAAGCCGGCCCTGGCGCAGCGTGACGCGCGCGGCGCCGAACACCGGGCCGATCTCGCAGACGCTGCGCTGGCGCTCGACCGCATCGACGATCGCGGGCAGCCCCGGCAGCAACAGCCGCACGTCGGCGCCGGCGCGCACGAGCGCCGGCGGCAGCGCGGCGACGACGTCGGCCAGGCCGCCGGTCTTGACGTACGGGAAGACCTCGGCCGCCGCGTGCAGCACCTTCGGCGCGGCCGGCTTGCGCTTCAAGCGAGTCTGGCGAGCATCGCCCGCGTCACCAGCGTGATGCCGTGCTCGCTGCGGTGAAAGCGCCGCGCGTCCTCGGCCGCGTCCTCGCCGATGACGAGGCCGTCGGGGATCACGCAGCCGCGGTCGACGATGACGCGCATCAGCCGCGCGTGGCGGCCGACCTGCACGTCGGGCAGCAGCACCGACCAGTTGACCAACGAATGCGAATGCACGCGCACGTTCGAGAAGAGGACCGATCGAAACGCCGCGCCCGAGACGATGCAGCCGCCCGAGACGAGCGACTCGATCGCCAGGCCGCGCCGGTCGTCCTGGTTGTGGACGAACTTGGCGGGCGGCAGTTGCGGCTGATAGGTCAGGATCGGCCAGCGCCGGTCGTAGAGGTCGAGCAGCGGCACCGTCGCGGTGAGGTCGATGTTCGCGTCCCAGTAGGCGTCGATCGTGCCGACGTCGCGCCAGTACGGCTCCTGCTCGGGCTGCGAGCTGACGCAGCTCAGCGCGAACGGATGCGCCGTCGCGCAGCCGTTGCGCACCGCGCGCGGGATGATGTCGCGGCCGAAGTCGTGCGTCGACTCGGCGTCGGCCATGTCGCGCGCCAGTTCGGCGTACAGGTAGCGCGCGTTGAAGACGTAGATGCCCATGCTCGCGAGCGAAAGCTCGGGGTTGTCGGCCATCGCCGGCGGGTCGGCCGGCTTCTCGACGAAATCGGTGATGAGGCGGTTCGCGCCGACCGCCATCACGCCGCAGCTGCTCGCGATCGCGCGCGGCACGGCGATGCAGCCGACGGTGCACTCGCGGCCGCTGGCGACATGGTCGGCGAGCATCAGCGCGTAGTTCATCTTGTAGATGTGGTCGCCGGCGAGGATGACGATGTAGTCGGCGTCGTAGTCGGAAAGGATGTCCAGGTTCTGGTACACCGCGTCGGCCGTGCCGCGATACCACGACTCTTCGTCGACGCGTTGCTGCGCCGGCAGCAGGTCGACGAACTCGTGCATCTCGCTCTTCAGGAACGCCCAGCCGCGCTGCAGGTGGCGCAGCAGGCTGTGGCTCTTGTACTGCGTGATGACCCCGATGCGGCGGATGCCCGAGTTCAGGCAGTTCGACAGCGTGAAGTCGATGATGCGGAACTTGCCGCCGAAGTAGAC
>JBDHSE010000178.1:0-6072 GCA_039807955.1 Ideonella sp.
TGTTCGACAAGAAGATCAGCAACATCCGCGACCTGCTGCCGACGCTCGAAGCCGTCGCCAAGGCCGGCCGTCCGCTGTTGATCATCGCCGAGGACATCGAAGGCGAGGCGCTCGCGACGCTCGTCGTCAACACGATCCGCGGCATCCTGAAGGTCGTCGGCGTCAAGGCGCCGGGCTTCGGTGACCGCCGCAAGGCGATGCTCGAAGACATCGCGATCCTCACCGGCGGCAAGGTGATCGCCGAGGAAGTCGGCCTCACGCTCGAGAAGGTGACGCTGGCCGACCTCGGCCAGGCCAAGCGCGTCGAAGTGGCGAAGGAAAACACGACCATCATCGACGGCAGCGGCGCCGCGGCCGACATCGAGGCGCGCGTCAAGCAGGTGCGCGTCCAGATCGAGGAAGCGACGAGCGATTACGACAAGGAGAAGCTGCAAGAGCGCGTGGCCAAGCTGGCCGGCGGCGTTGCGTTGATCAAGGTCGGCGCCGCGACCGAAGTCGAGATGAAGGAGAAGAAGGCGCGCGTCGAGGACGCGCTGCACGCGACGCGCGCGGCGGTGGAAGAAGGCATCGTCGCCGGCGGCGGCGTCGCGCTGCTGCGCGCCAAGCAGGCGGCGGGCAAGGTCAAGGGCGACAACGCCGACCAGGAAGCCGGCATCAAGATCGTGCTGCGCGCGATCGAGGAGCCGATCCGCATCATCGTCCAGAACGCCGGCGAAGAGCCGAGCGTCGTCGTCAACGCCGTCCTCGGCGGCAAGGGCAACTACGGCTACAACGCGCAGAACGGCGAGTACGGCGACATGATCGAGATGGGCATCCTCGACCCGACCAAGGTCACGCGCACCGCGCTGCAAAACGCGGCGTCGGTCGCGTCGCTGATGCTGACGACCGAGGCGATGATCTCCGAAGCGCCGAAGGAAGAAGCCGCCGGCGGCATGCCGGGTGGCATGGGCGGAATGGGTGGCATGGGCGGCATGGGCGGCATGGACATGTAATGGCCGCGCGCCGGGCGCACCGCGCGCCCGGTCTGCTCCACGCGAGAACGAGAGGCCGCAGCGATGCGGCCTCTTTTCTTGCACGGCCGGTTTCCATGCCGAATCGATGTCCGGTCGAATTGCTATGTATAAAATAGTATACACATGGCTTCGGCGACTGGCGACAAAGAGATCCGTTGGGTGGGCTCGTCGTACACCGATCTGCTGGCGTTCCCGAAGCAGCCTCGGCGCGAGGCGGGGTTCCAGCTCGGCAGGGTGCAGGCGGGGCTCGATCCGACGGACTGGAAGCCATTCGACGAGGTTGGTGCCGGTACGCGCGAGTTGCGAATCGGCGATGCCAAAGGCATCTTCCGCGTGATGTACGTCGCCAAGTTCCTGGAAGCGGTCTACGTCCTGCACTGCTTCCAGAAGAAGACGCAGGTCACATCGAAGCAGGACAAGGACATCGCCGCGACGCGCTACCGCGCCGTGGTCAGCGCGCGAAAGGGCAAGCGATGAGCATCGACACGGACATCCGCCACGTCACCAAGCCGGGCGCGAACATCTTCCTGGAACTTGGCTTCTCGGCTGCGGAGGCCAGGAAGCTGCAAGCCGCTTCGCGCAAGCAGATCAACGACACGCGACTGCTCAAGCAGCAGCTCATGGCCGAGCTGTCGAACTGGATCGCCGAGCATCAACTACGCCAAGCGGACGCCGCGCAGATCCTGAAGGTGTCGCGCCCGCGGGTGTCGGATGTCGTGAACCAGAAGACCTCGAAGTTCACGATAGACACGTTGGTCGAGATGCTGAGTCGGGCGGGCAAGCCGGTGCGCCTTGCCGTCGGATGAGGCATGAAGAATTGCGTTGCGCTGGACGCGCGCAATTCCTTCTTCGGCCGGCGAAGCAGGTGCGGCAGCGGCGCGTTCACGATGTCCACCAACGTTTCCGGCCGCATTGGGAGAGGTTGGCGCGCGACGAGTGCTTCCTAGCGCCGCTGCGCGAGGCAAGCCCCAAGAATTGAGCAGGACGGGCATATGCCTTTGCAGGCATATGCGATGAGTTCGACGCTACGAACCCGCGGCCCGCGTTCATCTCGAGCTCACGCCCGAAGTGCGGATTGCACCGTGACGTGCCCGATAATCCGAGCTCGTCGCGCGCCGCAAAGAACAGCACGCCGGCAATTCCATGGCGCTGCTGCAGATCACGAACCTGTCGCGCTCGTTCGGGCCCACCCGTGCGCTCGACGGCGCAAGCCTCGAACTCGACGCCGGCGAGATCGTCGCGCTGATGGGCGCCAACGGCGCCGGCAAGTCGACGCTCGTCAACATCCTCTCGGGCGCGCTGCAGCCCGACAGCGGCACGGTGCATCTGCAGAGCCGGCCGTATGCGCCCGAGTCGCCGGCACAGGCGAACCGCGCCGGCATCGTCACCGTGCACCAATCGACCGACCGCGTCGGCGCGCCTGGCCTGACGGTCGCCGACGCGCTCCTGCTGCGGGACTATGCCGACGGTTCGATGCCGGTCTTCCTGAACCGGCGCAGCGTTCGGCGCCGCGCGGCGGCGGTCGCCGCGCAGGCGGGGTTCAACCTGCCGCTCGACATCGACTTCGCCGACCTCGCCGCCGCCGACCGCCAGCTCGTCGCGATCGCGCGCGCGATCGCGCGCCAGGCGTCGGTGCTGATCCTCGACGAGCCGACGGCGAGCATCTCGGGGCGCGAGTCCGAGCGGCTGTACGCGATCCTCTCGCGGCTGCGCGCGCAGGGCATGGCGACGCTCTACATCTCGCACCGCATCGCCGATCTGCAGGCGCTCGCCGATCGCGTCGTCGTGCTGCGCGGCGGGCGCGTCGTCGGCAGCTTCGGGCAGCCGATCGACTTCGAGCAGGCGGTCGAGACGATGATCGGCCGTTCGCTGCGCTCGGCGCGACCCGATGCGCGCGCCGCGGCGGGCGAGCCTGTCCTCGCGATGCGCGGTGTCCGGCTCGTTCCCGGCGCCGCCGCGTTCGACCTCGACTTGCACGCCGGCGAGGTGGTCGCGGTGACCGGCGTGCTCGGCGCCGGCAAGAGCCGGCTGCTGTCGACGATCTTCGGCACGACGCCGCTTCCCGAAGGGTCGATGCGGCTCGACGGCCGGCCGTACGCGCCGCGTTCGGCGCAGGCGGCGATCGCAGCCGGCGTCTTCATGGCCGCCGAGGACCGCCACCGCTCGTCGATGATGCCCGCCGGCTGGCCGGGCAGCACACTGGCTCAGACGATCAGCCTGCCGCATCTGCACAAGTGGTACCCGACCGGGCTGCTCGCCGGCGGGCGCGAGCAGGCCGAGGCCGAGAGCGCGATCAGGCGGCTGGGCATCAAGGCCGCGGGCGCGGGCGCCGAGATGGCGTCGCTGTCGGGCGGCAACCAGCAGAAGGTCATCCTCGCCCGCTGGGAGGCCGAGCCGAGCCGCGTGCTGCTGCTCGACGAGCCGTTCCAGGGCGTCGACGTCGGCGCCCGGCGCGACATCATCGACGCGATCCGCGCCAACCGCGACCGCGCGACGCTGATCGCGACCTCCGACCCCGAGGAGGCGCTCGAAGTCGCCGACCGCATCCTCTACATCGACCATCACACCGTGCGCGCCGCGCCGGCCGAACCCGAAGCCCAGCTCCGATGACGAACGACGACACCGCCCGAGCGCCGCAGCCGGCCGCGAGCCTTGGCGAGAAGCTGCAGACCTTCGCCCGCACCAGCACCGTCTTCGTGCTGCTGGCAGCGATGATCGTCGGCTTCTCGATCGCGCAGCCGGCGTTCATCCAGGTCGCCAACCAGATGAGCATCCTGCAGGCGGTGTCGGTCGTCGCGATCCTCGGCGCCGGCGTCACGATCACCCTCGCCGTCGGCGGCTTCGACCTGTCGATCGGCGCCGTCGCCGCGTCGAGCGTGATGGCGGCAAGCTACGCGATGGTCGTCTGGGGGCTGGACGCCGCGCTCACCGTGCCGCTCGTGCTCGCGTTCGGCGCGCTCACCGGGCTTGCCAACGCGTTCCTCGTCGTGCGGCTCAAGGTGCCCGACCTGCTCGCGACGCTGTCGGTCATGTTCCTGCTCACCGGGCTGCAACTGATCCCGACCGCCGGGCGCTCGATCTCGGCCGGTTTGATCCTGCCCAATGGCGAGACCGCCCCCGGCGCCTACGATCCGGCGTTTCTGTCCATCGGCCGCGCGGAGTGGTTCAACGTCGTGCCGGTCCCGGTCGTCATCATGCTTGTCGCCGCCGTCGTCCTGCACATCCTGACCGAACACACGCGCGTCGGCCGGCTGCTGTTCGCGACCGGCGGCAACGAACTCGCCGCGCGGCTCGCCGGCGCGCCCGTCGCGCGGCTGAAGACGATCGCCTACGTGCTCTCGGGAACGCTCGCGTCGCTCGGCGGCATCATCATCGCGGCGCGCGTCGGCCGCGGCGACGTATCGTCGGGCGCGTCGCTGCTGATGGATTCGGTCGCCGCCGCGCTGATCGGCTTCGCGGTGCTCGGCTTGCGCCGGCCGAACGTGTTCGGCGCCGTCGTCGGCGCCGTGTTCGTCGGTATCCTGCTCAACGGCCTGACGATGCTCAACACGCCGTACTACACGCAGGATTTCGTCAAGGGCGTCGTCCTCGTCGGCGCGCTCGCGCTGACCTACGGCCTCGGGCGCCGCAACCGCTGAGCCGCTTTCTTCGTTCACAACCACGACCTGGAGGTTTCGCCATGCAAGCTCTTTCCCGCCGCCTGCTCCTGCTCGGGGCGCTCGCGTTCGCCGGCTCGGCGTACGCCGCCGGCTTGGCTGGCGCGCCGGCGCCGTTCGACAAGGGCGGCGTCAACATCGCCGTCGTCAGCTTCGTCGGCAGCGGCGACTGGCTGCAGGCGTTCGAGGCCGGCGCCAAGCGCCAGGCCGACGCGCTCAAGGTCAACCTGACGATTTCCTCGGCGCGCAACGACAACGACACCCAGCGCAACATGATCGAGCAGGCGATCAACCGCAAGGTCGACGGCATCATCATCAACAACGGCCGCCCCGAGGCGCTGAAGGACGTCGCGCAAAAGGCGCTCGACGCCGGCATCAAGGTTGTCGCCTACGACGTCGACCTCGGCAACCCGAAGATCCCGCAGATCGAGCAAAGCGACGCCAGCATGGCGCGCCTCGTCCTCGAGCAGGCGATCAAGGACAAGGGCAAGGGCTTCACCGGCGGCGCGGTCTACGTCGCCGGCTTCGCGCCGCTCGACCGCCGCTACAAGATCTGGAAGGACTTCGTCGGCCAGTACGGTCTGAAGGAGAAGGCGGTCTGGGGCGTCGTCAACGACACCGTGCCGGCGTCGGTCGCCGACCAGACGAAGGCGGTGCTGCGCGCGAACCCGGACATCACGGTGATCTTCACGCCGTGGGACGAGTTCGCCAAGGGCGTCAAGCTCGCGATCGACGAACTGGGTCTGTCGGAGAAGGTCAAGATCTACGGCGTCGACATCTCGACCGCCGACATCCAGCTGATGACCGAGAAGAACAGCGCCTGGGTCGCGACCGCGGCGACCAACGCCGCCGTCGTCGGCGAGGTCGCGGTGCGCGCGGTGTCGCTCGCGATCGCCGGCCAGCCGCCGGGGCATTCGGTGATGCTGCAGCCGACGCTGATCACGCGCGACACGCTGGTGAAGAACAACATCAAGACGATGGAAGACCTGCAGCGCAAGTTCCCCGCCTTCCTCGCGAGCGACGCCGCGACCGCGAAGTGGATTCCGCCGGTCAAGCGCTGAAGTACGCCGCCACCAGCCGGAGGCGCCGCGGCGCCTTCGGCGCCTCCGAGGCACAAGCACGATGAGCCAGGCCGAACTGCCGACCCCCGACTTCGCGCGCAACATGAAGCTCGTCGGCCATTCGGCGATCGGCGGCCGCGGCGACGGCATGCAGTTGATGGTCCATCGCGGCTTCGCCTACGTCGGCCATCCGTGGTCCAAGGGTTTCTCGATCGTCGACGTGCGCGACCCGCGCCGCCCCGGCGCCGTCACCTACGTTGCCGCACCGCCCAACACC
This sequence comes from Ideonella sp., assembly GCA_039807955.1. Classification (GTDB taxonomy): domain Bacteria; phylum Pseudomonadota; class Gammaproteobacteria; order Burkholderiales; family Burkholderiaceae_C; genus CAIKUF01. The sequence continues at coordinate 6,008 of JBDHSE010000178.1, forward strand.
TGGCACATCCACCTGCAGACGCACGACGACCTGCTGCTCGTCATCGACGCGCTCGACCTGATGGC
>JBDHSE010000179.1:0-6052 GCA_039807955.1 Ideonella sp.
CTAGCTGTCAGCGCAGTCTCAGTCTTTTTCCTGGCTCGTTCTTACTTCGGTTTCACTTATCGATATGTAGCAACGCCAAAGGAAGTACGAGATCACCACGCGGCGGTTGCGAGCGTATACGTTGCTGCCAACGTCGCTCCAAGCTTGGCACGGCAGTACGCCGATGACAAGATTCTCGAGTACTTGGAGGAGCGATACGCCGAAGCGGCGCATCACAACACGTTGAACAATGACCGCAAGTCTTACTTTCTGCATCTCGCGAACGGAGCAATGCTTTGCGCTTTGCTTCCTGCGGCGGTCGCGGGCTGCGCGTTCCTGTATGGTGCGTATCGTTCACTACCGGGCATCACTCGCGTGGAGGTTGTGAACGCCAGTTTGATTCATCCGAAGGAGAAATGCTGTGGCCAATCAACCGACAGACCCGCCGCCACCTCCCCCGCCTCCTCCGCCTCAGGTCGTTCTCCCGGAACCGCCACCGGATCGGTACATCAAGGAGCATCAGGATCCAACTAGACCGCCGCCATTGCAGAAGCGAACATGACTGCTCAGCGAGCGCGCGTAGGCGGCCCAATCGATGCTCTTCAAATTCATCTTCTTCGCCGCTCGGGGCGGATGACCACTTTGGACGTGCGTGGCTTGGCTGATACCTTGGGACGCGTTCGCGAGGCCTGTAAGCAGTAGCCGGTGGTCCCAGGAAGATGGACTTGGCCGACACCGCAACTGGGTGATCGGTCGAGCACACGCGGGGCTGAGCCTGTGTCAACCCGCCGCGGTGCCCAGATAGAGCCGGTGCAGCCGCTCGCTGTCGCCGCGCAGTTCGGCGCAGCGGCCTTCGAACACCATGCGGCCGCTGCGCAGCACGTAGGCGCGGTCGCCGATCGACAGCGCGAGCGCGGCGAACTGTTCGACGAGCAGCACCGCGAGGCCCTGGTCGGCGAGTTCGCGCATCGTCTTCATCAGCTTCGCGACGACGATCGGCGCGAGGCCGGCCGACATCTCGTCGACGAGCAGCACCTTGGGCTTGCACAGCAGCGCGCGCGCGATGACGAGCATCTGCTGCTCGCCGCCCGACAGCAGCCCGGCGCGCACCTGGCGCCGCTGCAGCAGTTCGGGGAACAGCTCGTAGGCCCAGGCGACCGACGCGCCTTCGACCGCGCCGACGCGCAGGTTCTCGTCGGTCGTCAACTGGCGAAACACGGTGCGCCCCTGCTCGACGTGCGCGATGCCGGCGCGCGCGCGCTCGCCGGGGCGGGCCTTCTGCAGCGCGTGCCCGTCGAGCGCGATGCGCCCGCCGGCAGCCGCGATCACGCCCGAGAGGCCTTCGAGGAACGTCGTCTTGCCGGCGCCGTTCGACCCCAGCAGCACGCTGATGCTGCCGCGGTCGACGACGAGGTCGACCTCGCGCACGACCGGCAGATGGGCGCGGTTGACCGAGAGCTTCTCGACGACGAGGCGCGCCGCACCGGCGTCCGCCGCGCGTCGCACCGGCTCGACGGCGGCGCTCAACGATGCGCTCCAGCGGCGGCCGCGGCCGCATCGGCGATGCCCGCCGCGCTGTCGTCGATGCCGAGGTACGCCCGGCGCACCGCCGCGCTCTGCAGCACCTCGGCGGTCGCGCCGCTGGCGATGACGCTGCCGAAGTCGAGCACCGTCACCGCGCTGCACGCGGCGCGCACGAGGTCCATGTCGTGCTCGACGAGCAGCACGCTGCTGCCGAAGCGATCCGGGATCTCGGCGATGCGCGCGCCGAGCCGCAGCGTCGTGTCATACGACTGGCCGGCCGCCGGCTCGTCGAGCAGCGCGATCGCCGGCCGTGCCGCGACGACGCCGGCGACGTCGAGCAGCCGGCGCGTGCCGGCATCGACGTTCGCGATCGGCTGCGCGGCGTCTGGGCAGTCGAGCCAGCGCAGCAGCGCGCGCAGTTCACCGTCGGCGAGCGGCCCGGCTGCGAGCCGCACATAGCCGCCGACCGTCAGCTCAGGCGCGATGCGCGTCGTCTGCCAGCTGCGCCGCACGCCGGCACGCGCGCGCCGGTGCGCCGGCTTGCCGTCGAGCCGCTGTGCGCCGAGCCGGATCTCGCCTTCGTACGCCGCCAGGAAACCGGCCACGGCGTCGATGAAGGTCGACTTGCCGGCGCCGTTCGGCCCGATCAGACCGACGACCGATCGCTTGGGCACGCGCAATTGCACGCCGCTCAACGCGACGACGCTGCCGTAGCGCACCGTCAGACCGTCGATCGCAAGCGCCGGATCGGCAGCGGCTGCAGGCGCCGGCTGTGACGCGGCGACGGCAAGCGGCGCGGCGACGGCAAGCGGCGCGCCGCTCGCGGCCTGCGTGACGTGCAGCGGCGCGGCTTCGGGCAGCGCACGCCGCGCCGCGCGCTTGTGCAGGTTGCGGCGCAGCGCCTCGCTCATGCTCTCGCCGGTGCTCAGCGCTTGCGTCGCGCCGATCGCGAAGATCACGTTGCCGATGTCCTGCGCGAGGCCGAGCCGGCGCAGCAGCTCGGGAAAGATCACGATCAGCAGCCCGCCGATCAACGCGCCTTCGGCGAACTGCGCGCCGGCCATCGTCGCGACGGCGAACAGCACGATCGACTGGATCAGGTTGAAGTTGTCCGACACCAGCGTGCCGAGGAACCCCGCGAGCAGCCCGCCCGAGATGCCGGCGATGAACGCGCTGATCGCGAACGCCGACAGCTTGGCGCGCGGGATGCTGATGCCGTGCGCGGCGGCGGCGCGCTCCGAGTGGCGCAGCGCGAGCCAGCCGGCGCCTAGCCGCGAGCGGGCGATGAACTCGAGCGCGACGCCGATCGCCGCGTACCAGATCAGCACGAAGACGAAGTAGCCGGCGTCGCTGTCGAAGATCGCGGGCCTGGGCACGGCGAGAAAGCTCGTCTGGCCGGGAAACGAGATCGTCGCCAGCACCGAGTCGAAGGCGGCGGCGAAGCCGAGCGTGACGATCGCGAGGTTGATGCCGCGCAGCCGCAGCGCCGGCAGCCCGATCGCGACGCCGAACGGCACCGCGGCGAGGCCGCCGGCGAACACCCACAGCGCGAGCCCGCCGGGAACCTTCGCGACGTTGAGCCAGCCGACGGTCCACGCGCCGACCCCGGCGAACGACATCTGGCACAGCGCGATCATCCCGGCGCGGCCGGTGACGAGGCCGAGGCTTTGCAGCGCGATCGCCGACACCAGGAGCGACGTCGCGAGAAAGACCCAGTAGCCCGGCAGCACGCCGGCGACGACGACGCCGGCCACGGCGGCACCGGCGGCGAGCGTCAGCGCGGCGCGCAGCGCGGGGTCTTTCGGCCGGCCCGCCATCGGCGAATCAGCGCGCCTCGTCCCAGCGCGCGCCGCGCTGCGCCCACAGCAGCACGGCGAGGATGACGACGAACGGCAGCGCGCCGCGGTACTGGTTCGTGCCGCCGAGCAGGCTCGCCATGCCTTCGAGCACGCCGATCAGCACGCCGCCGGCGAGCGTCGCCCAGAAGTTGCGAAAGAACCCGATCAGCGCCGCCGCGAGCGCCGGCACGACGAGCAGCGACAGCGACATGAAGTCGGGCGAGCGCTGCGGTGCGACGATCATCAGCGCGAGCGTCGTGAACGCGCCCGTCACGCCCCACACCAGCAGCGACAGCCGGCGCACGCGCACGCCGAGCAGTTCGGCCGCAACCGGCCGCTCGGACAGCGCGCGCAGGTGCAGCCCGGTGCGCGTCGTGCGCAGGAAGAGGTCGGCGAGCAGCGTGAAGACGAGCGCGAGCGCGAGTGCGACGATCGCCGCGTTCGTCAGCTCGACGCCGGCGACGCGCAGCGCCGAGCCCGGCACCAGATCGGGGAACGGATGCGGATGTTGACCGCCGGTCAGCCGCAACCCGACGGCGACGATGCCAATGAAGAGCGCGACCGTCACCGCCGCCTTGCTCGACGCGTCGGCCTCGGCGAACCAGGTCGTCGTGACGAAGCCGATCGCGACGCCGGTCAGCGTGCCGGCGACGAGCCCGGCGGCCACGGCGAGCGCGAGCGGCACGCCGACCTGGTGGAGCATCACCATCGCGAAGGTGCCGCTCGTGCCGATCGCGGCGCCGGTGAAGTTGACGACCGCGACGAGCCGGTAGGTGAAGACCGCGCAGACGCCGAGCAGCGCATACGTGCCGCCCGCCGACAGCCCGGCGACGGCGGCAGACAGGGCCTCCCCCATGCGCTACTGGGTCGGCAGCGTCACGAACTGCGGCGTCTCGACCTTCCACGCGCCGTGGTCGAGCTTCATGATCTTCGTCGAACGCATCGGCGTGTGGGTCTTGGCTTCGCCGAAGATCCACGGCGAACCGGCGAGCGGGTACTTCACGGGCTTCTTCATCTCGCGCAAGGCCTTGGCGACGCTTTCGTGCGTGACCGGGCCGTCGATGCTGCGGATCACGTCGGCGAAGACGTCGGCCGCCAGATAGCCGCCCTGCGAGAACGCGGTCAGCGGCCGGTCGGCCGCCTTCATCGCCGCGATCCATTCCTTGTTGGCGGGCGAATTGGCCTCGGTGTAGGGCTCCCATTCGGTGCCGGCGTAGACCGGCTGGTTCGAATCGGCGAGTGCCTTCGCCACCTGCACCGTGTAGGCGGGGGCGAGGAACATCCAGTCGATGCCGGTGATCTTCTGCGCATCGGCGGTCTTCACCCACTGCACGACGTTGGGCTCGACGCCGTTGTTGACGACCGCGTCGCAGCCGGCGTCGCGCGCCTTGATCAGATACGGCGTCAGGTCGCCCTGGATCGGCACCGTGAGGTCGAGCATGTGCAGCTTCTTGCCGGTGATCTTCTCCCAGTCGGCGAGCGACTTCTTGTACGCCTCCTGCGTGCCGCCGAGGATGATGAACATCGCGCAGACCTTCTTGTCCTTGAGCGTCTCCGAGGCGTAGTACGCCATCGCCGTCGACAGCGTGAACGGCCCGACGTTGACCGGCGAGATGCTCGGCGAGTTGAAGCAGGCCGAGTCGACGCCCAGGCCCTGGATCGACAGCACGTTCTTGCGCTGGTAGGTCTGCGCGTTGACCTGGCAGTCGAGCAGGCTCGCCGAGCCGACCATCGCGACGACGCCCTTGTTGTCGATCAGGTCGCGCGCCGCCTGCGCCGCGACCTGCGGGTCGGCCTTGTCGTCGGCGATCGTGTATTCGATCTTGCAGCCGTCGATGCCGCCCTTGGCGTTGATCTGGTCGAACTCGGCCTTGGTCGCCTTCGGCACCTCGCTGAAGTCGGCCGGGCCGGTGATCGTCGACACCGCGCCGACCTTGATCACGCCGCCCGGGCAGGTCGGCTTCGCGGCCGCCGTGCCGCAGGCCGCGGCAAGGCCGAACGCGACCGCCGCCGCCAGCATGTTCGTACTCGATCGCATGCTCATCTCACTGTCTCCTTGGTGGGTTGCGCTACGAAAAAGAGGATTGGCTCGGACTCGATTCAGGCCGCGTTCGCGACGTGCACCGGCGGCCTGCGCCCGCGCCACGGCCGCTCGCCTTCGAGCTGCCCGGCAAGGTTCACGAGGGTCGCCTCGTCGCCGTACTTTGCTACGAACTGCACGCCGATCGGCAGCCCTTCGCGGCTCGTCGCAAGCGGCAGGCTGATCGCCGGCTGGCCCGTCATGTTGAAGAGCGCGGTGAACGGCGCGAACGCGAAGACGCTGTCGTACCAGCCCTGCGCCGTCGCGCCGGGTGCGTTGGCGTCGATCGCGCCGACCGCGACCGGCGGCGTCGCCGTCGTCGGCGTCAGCAGCACGTCGTAGCGCGTGAAAAACGCGCCGACGCTGCGGCAGACCATGTTCTTCACCGCGTCGGCGCGCTCCAGGTCGAGCGCGGAGAGCGTGAGCGCGTGCCGGTAGCTGGCCCAGATCGTGGATTCCAGCAGTTCCGGCGACGGCGGGCGGCCGAACATCGCGCCGCAGCCCTCGATCGCGCTGGCGAGAAACGACGTCCAGTACGTCAGGTTCGCGGCGTGGAAGGCCTCCTCGTCGTACTGCGGCGCGGCCTCCTCGACGCTGTGGCCGAGCGATTCGCACAGCTTCGCCGCGGCGC
>JBDHSE010000180.1:0-6051 GCA_039807955.1 Ideonella sp.
CGAGCGCTTCGAGGTCGATGTCCTGGGCGTCGATCTTGCTGACGACGATCAGCCGGCAGCGCTCGCGCTGCGCGGCGTAGTTCATCATCCGCTCGGCCATCATCTCGACGCCGCCTGCCGCGCTGACGACGACGGCCGCCGTCTCGACCGCCTCGAGCGCGGGCAGCGACTGGCCGAGGAAGTCCGCCGACCCCGGGGTGTCGATCAGGTGGACGCGCGTGTTCTGATGCTGCAGGTGCATCAGCGCCGAGCTGAGCGAGTGCTGCGCGCGACGCTCGAGGACGTCGAAGTCGCTCACCGTCGAGCCGCGTTCGACCGATCCTGCGGTCTTGATCGCGCCGGCCTGCAGCAGCAGGGCTTCCGCGAGGCTCGTCTTGCCCGCGGCCGCCGCGCCGACCAGCGCGAGCGTTCGGATGCCGGCAATGTCGTTCGAAAGCGGGCTTGGCATGGGAACCTCCTGATGCGGATTGCGAGCTCGAATGATGCCAGCCAGACTAAGTCATGCGCTCGCGGCGCACAAGCAGGGCAACTGCGGGCAGACGCGATGCCTTTCGACGCCGAGTAGTGAATTCGGCACTCCCGTATTCGGGGGGAGCCCCCGCGATCGCGGGGCTGACGCACGCGTACGGCGCCAATAGATTTGGGTCGATCACGACGCAACCGCTCGTGATGGCGCAACCCCACGGGAGATTCATTCATGCAACTCAAAGCCCTGGCCCTCGCCGCCGCCGTCTGCGTGGCCTCGCCGGCCTTTGCCGACACCGTCAAGCTCGACAACTTCACCTTCGCCCCCGGGCTCAACCTGAGCGTGACTTCGCCGGTCCGCAACGGCAGCGTCGCAGCGGGCCAGTTCTCGGGCTGGCTCGACGGCAACTCGTTCGTCACCTACTGCACTGATCTGGCGCAGACCTTCAGCTTCGGCAACACCTACACCGACTACACGGTCGTCGATGGCGCCACCGCCTGGGGCGCGGCGAAGTCGCTCGACCTGGACCGGGCACTGTCCAACTTCGCTCAGAACAGCCATCCGACCAGCAACGTCGAATCGGCGCTCACCCAGGCCATCGTCTGGGAGATCCTGTACGAGACCGAGGGCAACCCCTACGACTTCAGTAGTGGAACGTTCACGGCGACGAGCGGCGACAGCACCGTTCAGGCCGGGCTCAGCGGTGTGAACTGGGGCGCACTTCCCGGGACGGTCGTGACGCTGCACGCGGATCAGCTCTTCAGCCCGAACAGCCAGGACTTCCTCGTCACGACGGCGGTTCCCGAGCCGAGCACCTACGCGCTGCTGATCGCCGGCCTCGCCGGCATCGGCTTCGTCGCCCGCCGGCGCACGCGAGCCGACTGAGGCGGCGGCGCACGACGCGGCTCTCGCGGCAGCGAGCCCGCAGAAGGCGGCCCGCGCGGCCGCCTTCTCACTTACTGAAACGCGACTTCGGCGAAGCTCCTCAGCTTGCGGCTGTGGAGCTGATCGACGCCGCCGCGGCGCAGCAACTCGACTGCGTGCATGCCTATGCGCAGGTGCTGCTCGACGCGCTCGCGGTAGAACTGGTTCGCCATGCCGGGCAGCTTGATCTCGCCGTGCATCGGCTTGTCGCTCACGCACAGCAGCGTGCCGTACGGCACTCGGAAGCGAAAGCCGTTGGCGGCGATCGTCGCGCTTTCCATGTCGAGCGCGATCGCCCGGCTCTGGCTGAAGCGCTGCTGCGGCCCGCGGTGCGGCAGCAGCTCCCAGTTGCGGTTGTCGGTCGAGGCGACGGTGCCGGTGCGCATCACGCGTTTCAACTCGTAGCCCTTCAGCTGCGTGACTTCGGCGACCGCCGACTCGAGCGCGACCTGCACCTCGGCGAGCGCCGGAATCGGCACCCACAGCGGCAGATCCTCGTCGAGCACATGGTCCTCGCGCACGTAGCCGTGGGCGAGGACGTAGTCGCCGAGCTGCTGCGTGTTCTGCAGCCCCGCGCAGTGGCCGAGCATGATCCAGGCGTGCGGCCGCAGCACGGCGACGTGGTCGGTGATCGTCTTCGCGTTGGCCGGGCCGATGCCGATGTTGATCATCGTGATGCCCATGCCGTCCGGGCGCACGAGGTGGTAGGCCGGCATCTGCGGCAGCCGCGGTGGCGCCTTGGCCAGCGCGTCGCCCGGCGCCGCGGCCATCCCGGCGCGGCGCGTGACGACGTTGCCGGGCTCGACGAAGGCGGTGTAGTCGCTCGCCGGGTCGGCGACGCGCTCGCGGCCGAGCCGCACGAACTCGTCGATGTAGAACTGGTAGTTCGTGAAGAGGACGAAGTTCTGGAAGTGCTCGGGCAGCGTGCCGCTGTAGTGGCGCAGGCGGTGCAGCGAGTAGTCGACCCGCGGCGCGGTGAAGAGGGCGAGCGGATACGGCTCGCCCGGGTCGGGCTCGTGCATGCCGTTGGCGATGCCGTCGTCCATCGCCGCGAGGTCGGGCAGGTCGAAGCGGTCGCGCAGCAACTGCCTGCGTTCGGCGCTCATCGTGCCTTCGATGTAGTCGTCCTCGGCGAACGAGAAGTGGACCGGGATCGGCTGCGAGCTGGTGCCGACCTCGAGCGAGACATGGTGGTTGCGCAGCAGCAGGCGAAACTGCTCGAGGTAGTAGTCGGCGAACAGGTCGGGCCGCGTCAGCGTCGTCTCGTAGGTGCCGGGGCCGGAGACGAAGCCGTAGCTCAGGCGCGAATCGGCCCGCACGACGGTGTCGGTGTGGATGCGAACGAACGGGTAGCAGGCGCGAACCGGCTGCGTCAGGTCGTCGCCGCCGACGAAGGCGTACAGCGCCTCGCGCAGGTGCGCAAGGCTCGCGTCGTAGATCGCGCGGACCTGGGCGAGCGCCGTCGCCGGGTCGGCATGGCGCGTCGGCGCGATGAAGAGGGGCAGGGATGGCATCGGAGGTTCGATTGCAGTCGCAATGCCGATTGTCGCCGCTGCCCCCGATGACGCGGCGCGCGGCCGCGCGTCAGGCGATCTGCGTGTAGCGCAGGATCTCCGGCGCGGCGCCGAAATGTCCGCCGCCCTTCGCGATCGTCGCCGCGACATGCGGCGACGCCATGTGGGCGTCGACCGCGGCGGCGTCGGCCCAGCGCTCGACGGTCTGGAAGACATTCGGCGCGACGTCCTGCTGGAACAGCTCGTAGTGCAGGCAGCCCGCCTCCTTGCGGGTCTGGGCGACGAGTTCGACGAGCAGCTCGCGCATCAGGTCGGCGGACGCGGGCAGCGCGGTGATGCGGGCGATGACGTGGACCATGGAGACTCCTCGGATGTGCAGGCGGCAGGCCGCGCCTGCGCGGCATGCGCATCATCGATCGCCTTGGACGCGCTGCCAAGTGCGCCGGCGGGCGGCGTTGCCCCTGCGCCGCCGTCGCACCGCGAAAAGTGCGGCGAAGACTGCACCAAACCGAACAAGCTGCGGTGCGGCCTCGATAAACTCTGACGCAACTTCGGGGAGCGCGGCAGATGAAGGTGATCGTTCTCGGCAGCGGCGTGATCGGTGTCGCCTGCGCCTACCAGCTCGCCCTCGACGGGCACGAGGTCACGGTCGTCGACCGCCAGCCCGAAGCCGGGCTCGAGACGAGCCGCGCCAACGCCGGCGAGGTCTCGCCCGGCTACTCCGCCCCCTGGGCCGGCCCCGGCGTGCCGGTGAAGGCGATCAAGTGGCTCTTGATGCACCACCGCCCGCTCGTCATCCGGCCGCGGCTCGACCTCGGCCTCGTTCGTTGGGGGCTCGCGATGCTGCGCAACTGCACCGCGGCGCGCTACGAGGTCAACAAGGGCCGCATGGTGCGCCTGGCCGAATACAGCCGCGACTGCATGCGCGACCTGCGCGCGCAGACCGGCATCCGCTACGACGAGCGCATGCAGGGCACGCTGCAGCTGTTTCGGACCCAAAAGCAACTCGACGCGACGGCAGCCGACATCGCGATCCTGAAGCGCTACGGCGTCGCCCACGCGCTGCTCGACATGGATGGCTGCATCCGCCACGAGCCGGCGCTCGCCCGCACCCGCGAAAAGTTCAGCGGCGGCCTGCAACTGCCCGGCGACGAGACGGGCGACTGCTTCATCTTCACGCAGGCGCTCGCCGCGCTCGCCGCCAAGCGCGGCGTCACCTTCCGCTACGGCGTCGCGATCGAGCGGCTGAACGAGGCCGGCGGCCGCATCGACGGCGTCGCAACCGACGCCGGCGTGCTGAAGGCCGACGCCTACCTGCTCGCCCTCGGCAGCTATTCGCCGCTGCTGCTCGCGCCGCTCGGTATCCGTATCCCGGTCTATCCGGTGAAGGGCTACTCGATCACGGTGCCGATCACCGACCCATCGGGCGCGCCCGAATCGACGGTGATGGACGAGACGCACAAGGTCGCGGTGACGCGCCTGGGCGATCGCATCCGCGTCGGCGGAACGGCCGAGCTGGCCGGCTACACCTTGCAGTTGCACGACGCGCGCAGGCGCACGCTGGAGCACGTCGTGACCGATCTGTTTCCCGACGGCGGCGACGTCTCGCGCGCCGAGTTCTGGTGCGGCCTCAGACCGATGACGCCCGACGGCACGCCGATCGTCGGGCCGACGAAGCTTGCCAACCTCTACCTCGCGACCGGCCACGGCACGCTCGGCTGGACGATGGCGGCCGGCACCGGCCGCGTGATGGCCGACCTGATCTCGGGGCGCAAGCCCGAGATCGACCTCGACGGCCTGACGATCGCGCGCTACGCCTGAGCGCGCAACGCAAGACCTCGGCGCGGTGACGCCGCGTGCGACGTGTCAGACTCGCGGCATCGCGCGAAAACGATCGCGCGCAAGGCCAGCATGAGTCGAGAACCCGTCAGCGGCGCGAGCGCCGCGCCAACACCGAAGGCCGATCTGCGCGCCGCGGCGACGATCGTCGTCGTGCGCGACGCGCCCGCCGGCATCGAGGTGCTGCTGTTGCAGCGCGCCGAGAACAGCGACGATCGCTACGGCGGCGCGTGGGTCTTTCCGGGCGGCGTCGTCGACGTTCGCGACAGCGAATGCCGCGCCGTCGTCGGCGCCGGAATCGATGACGCCACCGCGAGTGCTCAGCTCGGAATCGAGTCGGGCGGCCTCGACTTCTACGTTGCCGCGCTGCGCGAGTGCTTCGAGGAATCAGGGCTCTTGTACGCGGCCGACGACGACGGCGATTTGCCCGCCGCCGACTGGCTTGCGGCGCGCTCCGACGCTATTGCGTCATGGCGCGAAGCGCTGCACCTCGGACGCGTCCGGCTCGACGCACTGTGTCGCGAGCTCGGTCTGTCGCTCGCCGCCGATCGGCTCGTCTACTTCGGCCATTGGCTGACGCCGATCGGTCTGCGCAAGCGCTTCGACACCCGATTCTTCGTCGCCGAAGTGCCGGCCGGGCAGACGCCGGCGCCCGACCGCACCGAGACCGTCGAGTTGCGCTGGATGGCGCCCGCCGAGGCGCTTGCGCGGCGTGGTGAACTGAGGCTCGTCACGCCGACGGTGAAGACGCTCGAGACGATCGCCCGCTTCGACACGGTGCCCGCGCTGATGGCGTTTGCGCGCGCGCCGCGGCTGATCGTGCCGACGATGCCGCACATGGGTACGGGCAGCCAGGGCGTGCGGCCGGTGGCTCCCGACGAACCGGCGTGGGCCGAGCTGCGCCGCATCGATCCGCTCGACCGCGGGACCGGCTGCTACGAGATCGTCCCCGACACGGCGGTGAAGTTGTCGCCGCGCGTGATCCGCGTCAGCGCCGACAACGGCAGCGTGATGACCGGCCCCGGAACGAACACCTACCTCGTCGCCGGCGACGCCAACACCTGGGCGGTGATCGACCCCGGCCCGCTCGACGCGCAGCACGTCGACGCCGTGCTCGCCGCCGCGCCGGGGCCGATCGGCTGGATCTTCGTCACCCACACCCACCCCGACCATTCGCCGGCGACGGTACTGCTGCAAGAGCGCACCGGAGCGCGCACCTACGGCCGCGTCGCCGATCACCCCGAGTGGCAGGACGCGAGCTTCGTCCCCGACGAATCGCTCGCCGGCGGCGAGCGATTCGCGCTCGGG
>JBDHSE010000181.1:0-6040 GCA_039807955.1 Ideonella sp.
CGAACGTTGAGCAGGAACGCGAACAGCACGATCGCGACGAGGATCGCGCCGTCGCGCAGCGCCTCGATCACGTTGCCGACCGAATGCTCGATGAAGTCGGCCTGGCGAAACAGGAACTGCGGCTTGTCCATCCCCGCCGGCAGGCTCGCCGCAAGCGACGCGATCGCCGCCTCGACCTCGCGCGTGAGCCGCACGCTGTCGGCGCCGGGCTGCTTCTGCACCGACAGCACGACGGCGGGCTTGGCGTTGTAGCTCGCGTCGCCGCGCTTGGTGGCGGCGGCGATCGTCACGTCGGCGAGCTGCGACAGCAATATCGGCTGGCCGTTCTTCACGTCGACGACGAGGTTGCGCAGGTCCTCGATGCGGTGCGTGCGGCCGATCTGGCGGATCAGCACCTCGCGGCCCTGCGCCTCGAGAAAGCCGCCGCTCGTGTTGGCGCCGAAGTCGGCGAGTGCGGCGTCGAGCTTGGCGCGCTCGACGGCCAGCGCCTGCAACTGCGCCGGGCGCAGTGCGACGCGGTACTCGCGCACCTCGCCGCCGATCGGGATCACCTGCGCGATGCCGGGGATCGTCAGGAGCCGCGGCCGCAGCACCCAGTCGGCGAACTCGCGCACCTGCATCGGGCTCGCCTTGGCGGGGTCGGCCGGCAGCGCGATGAGCAGGATCTCGCCCATGATCGACGAGATCGGCCCGAGCTGCGGCAGCACGCCGGGTGGCATCTGCTCGCGCACGAGGTTGAGCCGTTCGCTGACCTGCAGGCGGTTGCGGTAGATGTCGGTGCCCCAGGCGAACTCGACGTAGACGATCGACAGGCCGACGCCCGACACCGATCGCACGCGCGTCACGCCCGGCATGCCGTTCATCGCCGATTCGATCGGCAGGCTGACGAGCTGCTCGACCTCCTCCGGCGCCATGCCCCCGGCCTCGGTCATCAGCGTCACCGTCGGCCGGTCGAGATCGGGGAACACATCGACCGGCATCTCGCGCACCGTCAACGCGCCGGCGACGACGAGCAAGAGCGACACGCACAGCACCAGCAGGCGCTGGCGCAGGCTGAAGCGGATCAGCGCCTCGAACATCTATCGAACTTGTCCGAGCAGGCTCGCGCCCTGCGTCACGACGCGGTCGCCGCTGTGCACGCCGGCAGTGACGGCGACGCGGCCGGCGTCGAGCGCCTGGAACGCGACCTTGCGCGGCGCGAACTGTTCGGCGCCGGTGTGCAGCCAGACGATCCAGTCGCCGGCCGCATTGCGAACGAGCGCCGCGCGCGGCAGCGCGACGCCTTCGATCTTGCGCCCGGTCTGCACCGTCACCGCGAGCGGCTGGCCGACGGCGAGCGGCGCGTCGGCGGCGGCGACGCGAAACAGCAGCGGCAGCGCCTGCTCGCGCAACTGGCGGCCGGCGCCGACGAAGCCGAGCTTGGCCGTGCCGCCGCCGGGCAGCGCGGCCGATGCCTTGGTGATGCCCTGCGCGAGCGCCGGGTCGTAGGCGAGCGCCTCGACCGCGAGGCGCGCCGGATCGACGACCTCGAACACCGTCTCGCGTGCATCGACGACCTGGCCGGCGCTCACCGCCGCGGCGCTGATCACGCCCGCCACCGGCGCGCGCAGCGCCTCGGCGCGATCGACGCTCGCGCGAACCGCGGCGCGGCGCTTGTCGAGCGCGGCGCGCTCGACGCGCGCGGCGTCGATCTCCTTTTGCGGCAGCGCGCCTTCGAGCTGCTCGGCGCGTTCCACGCGCTTGGCGGCAAGCGCCGCCTCGGCGTCGAGCGCGGCGAGTTGTGCGCGCTGGTTCGCGATGTCGATGCTGCTCGCCGCCGGCCGTAGCCAGGCGAGCACCTGCCCCTGCGCGACCCTCTGGCCGAGCGTCGGCAGGCCGGCTGCCGGCGGCTCGATGCGGCCCGGCTGGCTTGCCTGCACGAGGCCGCTCGCGGCCGGGTCGGCGACGACGCGACCGTTGAGTTCGACCGCCGCCGCGAGCGGCCCTAGTGTCGCAAGCTCGGTTCGCACGCCGAGCTGGTGCTGCACCGCCTTCGGCACGAAGACGCTGCCGTCGGGCAGGCGCTGCGGCGCGCTGCCGGCCGGCAGTGTGGCGGCGGCCGGGGCCTCGCTCGGCCCATGGTCCTCGTCGCCGTGGGCGATGGCAAGAATCGGTGCGAGCAATGCGGCGGCGAGGAGCGTCGCCGGTGTGATTCTGTGGCTCATCGCGTCGATCCTTCGGTGCCTGCGCGAGCGCGGCGGCGCCATGCGATCGCGCCGATCGCGAGCAGCACGACGGCCACGCCGAAAGCCAGCGTCGTCGGGCTGAAGCCGGGGAGGGTCGCGGGCGAGCGGCCTTCGGGCGCGGCAGTCTTCGGCGCCGCCACATCGAGCGTCGCGCTCAGCAGATCCGAGACGCCGCCGGACTTCGCATCGGTCTCGATCGTGATCGTCAGCGCGTTGCGGCCGGGCGCCTCGAAGGCGTCGCCGGGGACTGAATAGACGCCGGGCGCGACCGCGGCAGCGACGGCCTTGAACGCGCCGCTTTCGATTTCGATCGTCGCGCCGGCGACCGGCTCGTTGGTCGCGAAGCGGTCGAGGTAGATCAGCAGCTTGTCGCCCTGCGTCAGCGCGACGAGTTCGAAGTCCTCGCTCGCGGCCGTTGCGCGCGGGCCGGCTTCGACCGCGGCAGCCGGCGTGGCAGCAGCGCCGTCGCCGTGGTCCTCGCCGCCGTGGGCGAAGGCGTTGCCGGCCAGCAGCAACGCAAGAACGATTGCAGCCCATCTCATGGCAAGACTCCGAGCGCCTGGTTCAGGCGCGATTGCGCCGCGTCGGCGGCGATCTCCTCGCGGGCGAGCAACGCGTCGGCCTCGTAGGCGGCGGCGCGCGCGAGCAGCAGCGCCGGCAGCCCCGATTCGCCGAGCGCGAAGGACTTCTGCGCCAGCGCCAGGGTGTCGGCGCCGAGCGCGTGCCGCTCGCGCGCCAGCTCGATCTGGCGGCGCGCGGCGTCGAGGTCGAGCCGCGCCGTCTCGGCGTCCAGCGCGAGCTTGCGCCGTGCCTGCTCGAGTTCGCCGTCGGCCTGCGCCAGCTCGGCTCGCAGGCCGGCGCTTTCCTGGCGCAGGCGCGGGCCCGACGAGAACGGCAGCGTGAGCTTGACGCCGACGGCGTGGCTCGGCTCGTCGTTGTACGTCGGGCGCTCGCGAAAGTAGCGCAGCGCAAGCTCGGGCGCGTCGCGCCGCGTCGCTGCGGCAACCTGAAGCCTCGCCTGCGCCGTGCGCGACGCGGCAAGCATCGCGGCAAGTGCGGGGTGGTCGTCGTCCGGGGCGGATGCGGCGGCGGGCGCTTCGGGCGCGAGCGTTGCCGGCGGCGGGTTGCCGGTGAGCTGGCGCCAGGCCTGCTCGGCGCTGCGCAGCGCACGGCCGGCGTCGAGCTGCGCGGATCGCGCGGCGAGCCGTTCGCCCGCCGCGAGGTTGGCATCGACGCGTGCCAGATCGCCCGCCTTCACGCGGCGCTGGACATCGGCTTCGAGCGCGGCAGCGGTCGCGAGGCGCTGATCGGCAAGCGTCGCGTCGGCGCGCGCCGCGGCGAGCGCCCACCACGCGTCGCGCAGTTCGCCGGCAAGCTGCAGGCGCAGCGCGCGGCGCCGCGCGGCGACCTCGTCGGCAGCGCTTTGCGCCTGTGTCTCGCGCGCGCCGCGCTGCCCCGGCAGCCACAGCGGCAGCGTCAGTTCGACCTCCCACTCCTGCAGCCCTTCGCCGCTGCCGAGCCTGTCGTTCAGGGTCGAGACGGAGACCGAAGCCGGCGCCGCGAGCAGCTTCGATGCAAGCTCGCTGCCGGCCTGCGCCTCGGCGTCGCGCGCGGCGAATTCGCCGGCCTGCGGTGCGTGCGCCCAGGCCTGGTCGAGTGCCTGGGCGAGCGTCTGCGCGTGCAGCGGCGAGGCGATCAGCGCCGCGAGCGCGAACGCCCACGCCGGCTTCATCGGTAGGCCTGGAAGACGCTCGCGCCTTTGCCCTTCGTCAGCAGCAGCACGTCGTAGGCGTCCTTGCGCCCGCCGTACTCGGGGCCGTCCATGCCGGGCGAGCCGAGCGGCATCGCCGGCACCGCAAGCCCGATCGCGGCGGGCTTTTCCGCGAGCAGGCGCTTGATCTCGCGGGCCGGCACGTGGCCTTCGATCGCATAGCCCGCGACGAGTGCCGTGTGGCACGAGCCGTAGCGGATGTCGATGCCGAGCCGCACGCGGGCGTCGGTGTTGCCGTTGTCGTGGACGCGGGTGCGAAAGCCGTTTGCCTCGACGTGCGCGATCCAGTCCTTGCAGCAGCCGCAGGTCGGCGACTTCCAGACTTCGATCAGTGGCGGCTCGTTGGCCCGGGCCGGAGCAAAGGGTGCGAGCGCAAGGGCGGCGATCGCCGTGCCGAAGCGGCGGCGGCCGATCAAATGAGAAGCAAGGTTCATCGCGGTCGTGGGGTCAACAGATGGCGCCTATGCTGCCGCCGCGATGCTGTCAGCCGGTTTGCAGCCGGATTACAAAGTTGTCATCTTCGGTGGGCAGGCCCGGGTGCCGCGCACAATCGCACGTCGAAGAAGCCAACGATGAAGATACTGATCGTCGAAGACGAACCCAAGACCGGCGACTACCTGAAGCAGGGGCTCGCCGAGGCCGGCTTCGTCGCCGACCTCGTTCGCGACGGGCTCGACGGCCGCCACCAGGCGCTGACGCAGGACTACGATCTCGTCGTCCTCGACGTCATGCTGCCCGGCATCGACGGCTGGCAGGTGCTGCGCGACATCCGCGCCGCCGGGCTGCGCATGCCGGTGCTGTTCCTCACCGCGCGCGACCAGGTCGAGGACCGCGTGAAGGGCCTCGAGTCGGGCGCCGACGACTACCTGCTGAAACCCTTCGCGTTCGCCGAGCTGCTGGCGCGCGTTCGCACGCTGCTGCGTCGCGGCAAGGGCGTCGAGGCCGAACACCTGCGCGCCGCCGACGTGGAGCTCGACCTGCTGCGCCGGCGCGTCACGCGCGGCGGCCGGCGCATCGACCTCACGGCCAAGGAGTTCGCGCTGCTCGAGCTGCTGCTGCGCCGCCAGGGCGAGGTGCTGCCGCGCTCGCTGATCGCGTCGCAGGTCTGGGACATGAACTTCGACAGCGACACCAACGTCATCGAAGTCGCGGTGCGCCGGCTGCGGGCGAAGATCGACGACGGCTTCGAGCCCAAGCTGATCCGCACCGTGCGCGGCATGGGCTACGTGCTCGACGCGGAAGGCGACGCTTGATCCGCGCCCGGGCGTCGATCACGCTGCAGCTCACGCTGCTCTTCGCCACGGCGTCGGCGGCGGTGCTGATCGGCGTCGGCGTGCTCGTCGGCCATCTCGTCGAGGCCCACTTCGAGCAGCAGGACCTGACCGAACTCGAAGGCAAGCTCGAACTCGTCCGCCATCGGCTCGCGCGCGTGCAGGCGCCCGGCGATCTGGACGCCGCGGCGGCGAGCCTGGCCGATGCGATCGTCGGCCACCACGATCTCGCGCTGCGCGTCGTCGCCGCCGACGGCAGCGTGCTGTTCGACGCCGGCCATGCGGAGATACCGCCGGCGATCCTCGCGCGGGCCGACAGTGCAGCGCAGACCGACAGCGCGGCGCCGCCCGAGCCGCTCGTCTGGCAGCAGGGCGCCAAGAGCTATCGCGGCATC
Organism: Ideonella sp.; assembly: GCA_039807955.1. GTDB lineage: Bacteria > Pseudomonadota > Gammaproteobacteria > Burkholderiales > Burkholderiaceae_C > CAIKUF01. The sequence continues at coordinate 5,663 of JBDHSE010000181.1, forward strand.
GTCGCCCATGCCGCGACCGGCATCGCCGGGCAGGGGCCGGCAACGGTCGCCGTCGCACTCGACATCGAGCACCACCTCGTCTTCATGTCGGCGTTTCGGCGCAGCCTGATGCTCGCGATCGGCGGCGGCATCGCGATCACCGCGCTGCTCGGCTGGGCCGCGGCGCGCCGCGGCCTGGCGCCGATGCGGGCGATGGCGCGCGTCACGCAGGACATCTCGGCGAGCCGCCTCGGCGAGCGGCTGCCGCTCGCCGCGGTGCCGGCCGAACTCGTCGACCTGGCGAGCGCGCTGAACGACATGCTGGCGCGGCTCGAGGAATCGTTTCGGCGGCTGTCCGACTTCTCGTCGGACCTCGCGCACGAGCTGCGCACGCCGATC
>JBDHSE010000182.1:0-5994 GCA_039807955.1 Ideonella sp.
GCTCGAGGACTTCAGCTTCTGATGATCATGCAGCCGCCATCTGCTTCCTGGCAACACACGACGGTGCTGCTGGTCGAAGCAGTCGATGCGCTGCTGACCGATCCCGAGGGGGTCTACGTCGATGGCACGTTCGGCCGCGGCGGGCATGCGCGGCGCGTGCTCGAGGCGCTGTCGCCCACCGGCCGGCTCGTCGCCTTCGACCGCGATCCGGAGGCCGTCGCCGCGGCGCGCGAAGGCGGCGACCGCATAGCCGATGCGCGCTTCACGATCCTGCACGCGCGCTTTGCCCGCATGGCGGAGGAACTTGCCGCACTCGACATCGCGCAGGTCGACGGCGTGCTGCTCGACCTCGGCGTCTCGAGCCCGCAGATCGACAACCCGGCGCGCGGCTTCAGCTTTCGCTTCGACGGGCCGCTGGACATGCGGATGGACACGACCCGCGGCGAGAGCGCCGCGGACTTTCTGGCCCGGGCCGGAGAACGACAGATTGCGGAGGTGATACGTGACTACGGCGAAGAACGGTTTGCTGTTTCGATTGCAAAGGCGCTTGTTGCTCGCCGCACAGGCGGGGATGCAGTTCGAACCACAGCGCAGTTATCCGAAGTCGTGGCTCGCGCGGTCAAGACCCGCGAACCGGGCCAGGACCCTGCAACGCGCACGTTTCAGGCTCTTCGGATTTTCGTCAACGCCGAGCTCGAGGAGCTCGAACAGGGGCTGAACGCCGCGCTCGCGCTGCTGCGCCCCGGCGGCCGGCTGGTCGTGATCGCCTTTCACTCGCTCGAGGACCGCATTGTCAAGACCTTCATCGCGCGGCACAGCAAGGCGGTCTACGACCGCCGCGCGCCGTTCGCCGCGCCGGCCCCGGTGCAACTGAAGTCGCTTGCGCGGCTGCGGCCCGGCGCCGCCGAGGTGCGCGCCAACCCGCGCGCGCGCTCGGCGATCATGCGCGTCGCCGAGCGCACCGCCGCGGCAGCCGGAGCGCCGGCATGACGCGCCTGAACCTGCTGCTGATGCTCGCCCTGGTCGCGAGCAGCATCGTCCTCGTTCGCGTCAGCTACGACGCGCGGCGCCTGTTCACGCAGATCGACAAGGCGCAGCGCGAGGCGCACCAGCTCGACGTCGACTTCGATCGCCTCAACGCGGAGAAGCAGGCGCAGGCGACGCCGTCGCGCGTCGAGGCGGTCGCACGCAAGGAACTCGGCATGCGCACCGCGACGCCGGCCGTCACGCAGTACGTCACCTACACGCGCGGCGCCGCGCCGGGCGATGGCGGTGCGCACGAGGCCGCGGCGCAGCCGCCTTCCGGGCCCGGCGGCGCTTCGGAGGCTGCACGATGAACAAGCCGCAGCGTCGCGCCAAGAGCGGAAAGGGCGGCAACGGCGCGCCGCGCGGCGGCGTGCGCGGCGTCGTCTACGGCTCGAGCCCGCTGCTCGCGTCGAAGACGCCGCCGTGGCGGTCGCGGCTGCTCGTCGCGTTCGTCGGCGCGGCGTTTTGCGTCCTCCTCGGCCGCGCGGTCTACGTGCAGATCGTCGATGCCGATTTCTTCCTGCGCCAGGGCGAGGCGCGCTACGCGCGAACGATCGAGTTGCCGGCCAGCCGCGGCCGCATCCTCGACCGCAACGGCCTGATCCTCGCCGCGAGCGTGCCGGTGCCTTCGCTGTGGGCGATCCCGAAGGACATGGACACCGACCCCGCGGTGCGCGCCAGCCTCGCGAAGGCGCTCGGCATGAAACCGAAGGAGCTGGAGGAGCGCATCGGCGACAGCCAGAACTTCGTCTGGCTGCGCCGCCAGGTCGACGAGCCGCTGGCCGCGCGGGTGCTGGCGCACAAGTTCAAGGGCGTGCACGAGGTGCGCGAATACAAGCGCCAGTACCCCGAGGGCGAAGCGGCGGCGCACGTCGTCGGCTTCACGAACATCGAGGATCGCGGGCAGGAGGGCGTCGAGCTTGCGTTCCAGAAGGACCTGCTCGGCCACGCCGGATCGCGGCGCGTCATCAAGGACCGCCTCGGCCGCGTCGTCGAGGGCATCGGCGACAGCACGGCGCCGGTCGATGGCGAGGACATCCGGCTTTCGATCGACTCGAAGGTCCAGTTCTTCGCCTACCAGCGCGTGCGCGACGCGGTGATCGAGAACAAGGCGAAGTCGGGCAGCGTCGTCGTCCTCGATGCGCAAAGCGGCGAGATCCTCGCGCTTGCCAACTACCCGAGCTACAAGCCCGACGACCGGCGCAACCTGTCGGGCGCACAACTGCGCAACCGGGCGCTGACCGACACCTTCGAGCCCGGCTCGACGATGAAGCCGTTCATCGCCGGCTGGGCGATGGAGAGCGGCCGCGTCACGCCCGAGACGCCGATCCAGACCGCGCCCGGGCGCATCACGATCGGCGGCTCGACGATCAGCGACGCCCACCCGCACGGCGTGCTGACGGTGGCGCAGGTGATCCAGAAGTCGAGCAACGTCGGCACCGTCAAGATGGCGATGCAGATGCAGCCGCGCGAGATGTGGGAGCTGTTCAGCGCGGTCGGCTTCGGCCAGCGCCCGCAGATCAACTTCCCCGGCGCGGTGACCGGGCGGCTGCGGCCGTACAAGAGCTGGCGCCCGATCGAGCAGGCGACGATGAGCTACGGCTACGGCCTGTCGGCGAGCCTGTTCCAGCTCGCACGCGCCTACACGATGTTCGCCCACGACGGCGTGCTGCTGCCGTCGACGATCCTCGCGCGCCCGGCCGTGCCGCAAGGCGCCGAACACGACGCCGAACAGGGCGTGGTGCAGCCCAGCGGCGTGCGCGTGCTGTCGCCGAAGACGGCGCGCGCAGTGCGCGAGATGCTGCACATGGTGACGCAGCCGGGCGGCACCGCGCCGAAGGCGCAGACCATGGGCTACACCGTCGGCGGCAAGACGGGCACGGCGTACAAGCAGGAGGGCAAGTCGTACTCGACGAAGAAGTACCGCGCCTGGTTCGTCGGCATGGCGCCGGCGCTCGACCCGCGCATCGTCGTTGCGGTGATGGTCGACGAGCCGACGGCCGGCAAGTACTACGGCGGCGACGTTGCGGCGCCGGTGTTCTCTGCCGTCGTGCAGCAGACGCTGCGCACGTTGAACGTGCCGCCGGACCTCGAGGTCAAGCCGCAGATCGTGTCGCACCCCGTCGCGGCCGAGGAAGAGAGCTTCTGATGGCGGCCCTGATGCAGTTGGCCTCGAACGACGCCGCCGTCGATTGGCTGCGCGCGCGCGGCGCACGCTCTCTCGCCTCCGACAGCCGCCGCGTGCGGGCGGGCGACGCCTTCATCGCGCTCGCGGGCGCGGCACACGACGGGCGCGACTTCGTCGCCGCCGCGCTCGCCGCCGGCGCGCTGGCCTGCCTCGTCGAGGCCGAAGGCGTCGCGCGCCACAGCTTCGACGACGACCGCATCGCCGCGCTGCGCGGTCTGAAGGCGGCGGCGGGGCCGATCGCGAGTGCCTTCCTCGGCGAGCCGAGCCGGCGCCTTGCACTGCTCGCAGTCACCGGGACGAACGGCAAGACCTCGACGACATGGTGGATCGCGCAGGCGCTCGCCGCGCTCGGGCGGCGCTGCGCGATCGTCGGCACGCTGGGAATCGGCGAACCGCAAAGCGACGCAACGGGCGGTGCAACGCTCACCGCGACCGGTCTCACGTCGCCCGACTCGGTGATGCTGCAGGGCGCGCTGCGCGAGTTTGCCGACGCCGGCTTCGCGGCGTGCGCGATCGAGGCATCTTCGATCGGGCTCGAGCAGCACCGGCTCGCCGGTTGCGCGATCCGCGTCGCGGTCTTCACGAACTTCACGCGCGACCACCTCGACTACCACGCGACGATGGACGCCTACTGGCGCGCCAAACGGGCGCTGTTCGACTGGCCGGGGCTCGCCGCAGCCGTCATCAACCTCGACGATCCGCGCGGGGTCGAGCTGGCTGCGCATGCCGGCGCAAGAGGCATGGATGTCTGGACCGTCTCGGCCAGGCCGGGCGCGCGCCTCGTTGCAAGTTCCATCGCTTACCGCGATGCCGGGCTGTGTTTCGCGGTCAGCGAAGACGGCGGCGCGCCGGTGCCGGTGCGCACCGCGTTGATCGGCGAGTTCAACGTCGCGAACCTGCTGTGCGTGATCGGCGGCCTGCGTGCGCAGGGCGTCGCGCTCGCCGACGCCGCCGCCGTCTGTGCGCGGCTCACGCCGGTGCCGGGGCGCATGCAGCGCGTGCGTGTCGCGGCGCAGGCGCTGCCCGAGGTCGTCGTCGATTACGCGCACACGCCGGACGCGCTCGAGAAGGCCTTGCTCGCGCTGCGGCCGTTCGCGCGCGAGCGCGGCGGCAGGCTGTGGTGTGTGTTCGGCTGCGGCGGCAATCGCGACGCGACCAAGCGCCCCCTGATGGGTGCGATCGCCGAGCGCCTTGCCGGCCACGTCGTCCTCACGAGCGACAACCCGCGCCGCGAGGCGCCGCGCTTCATCCTGTCGCAGATCCTCGCCGGCGTGATCGGCCACGACGACGTCGACGTGATCGAGGACCGGCGCGCCGCGATCGCCTACGCGGTGCAGACGGCCGACGCGCGCGACGTCGTCCTCGTCGCCGGCAAGGGCCACGAGGACTACCAGGAAGTTGCCGGCGTGCGCCATCCGTTCAGCGATGTCGAAGTCGCCGGTGCACTGCTCGCGGTGCGTGGATCCGGGAGCGCCGCGTGAGCGTTGCGATGATGACGCTCGGCGAAGCGCATGCGCTGCTCGCTGCCGCGCTGCCCGAGGCAAGGCTCGTCGGCGATGCGTCGGTCGCGATCGGCCGCGTCCATTCGGACACCCGCAGCCTGCGCGCGGGCGACCTGTTCGTCGCGCTGCGCGGCGAGCGCTTCGACGCGCACGACTTCCTCGGCGAAGCGCGCGCTGCGGGCGCGGCAGCGGCGCTTGCCGAGCGCGGACTGGCCGAGGCCGGGCTGCCCGGCCTGCTCGTGCCCGGCAGCCGCGCCGCGCTTGGCCTGCTGGCCGCCGGCTGGCGCAGACGCTTCGATCTGCCACTCGTCGCTGTCACCGGCAGCAACGGCAAGACGACGGTGACGCAGATGATCGCTTCGATCCTGCGCGCCTGGGTCGGCGCCGGCGCGTTCGCGACCGAGGGCAACTTCAACAACGACATCGGCGTGCCGCTCACGCTGCTGCGGCTGCGCCGCGACGGTGAGACGACGCACCGCGCCGGCGTCGTCGAGATCGGCATGAACCACCCGGGCGAGATCGCGCCGCTGGCGGCGATGACGGCGCCAACGGTTGCGCTGGTCAACAACGCGCAGCGCGAGCACCTCGAGTTCATGGCCGACGTGAAGAGCGTCGCGCAGGAGAACGGCGCCGTCATCGCCGCGCTCGGCGCCGACGGCATCGCCGTGTTCCCGGCCGACGACACCTTCACGCCGCAGTGGCGCGAGATCGCCGGCGCGCGCCGCGTCCTCACCTTCGCGCTGGACTCGGATGCGGGCGCCGATGCCGACGTGCACGGCGTCTGCGACTGGCGCGGCGACCACTGGGCGTTGACGCTCGTCACGCCCGAGGGCGCCTGCGACGTGCGCCTTCGCGTCGCCGGCCGGCACAACGTGAAGAACGCGCTCGCCGCCGCGGCGTGCGCGCTCGCCGCCGGCTGCCCGCTCGATGCGGTGCGCGCCGGGCTCGAAGCGTTCGCTCCGGTCAAGGGTCGCTCGCAGGTGCGGCGCATCGCGTTCGGCGGGCGCGACGCGACGCTCGTCGACGATTCGTACAACGCGAACCCCGATTCGGTGCGCGCCGCGATCGACGTCCTCGCCGCGCTGCCCGCGCCGCGCTGGCTGGTGCTCGGCGACATGGGTGAAGTCGGTGATCAGGGGCCGGCGCTGCACGCCGAGGTCGGCGCCTACGCGAAGGCTTGCGGCATCGAGCATCTGTGGACCGCCGGCACGCTCGCCGCCGCGGCGGCGCAAGCACATGGCGCGGCGCGCCACTTCGAGACCGTCGCCGCGCTCGTCG
>JBDHSE010000183.1:0-5979 GCA_039807955.1 Ideonella sp.
CGCGGTGGCTGCCGTCGCCGTTGGCGATCAGGAAGTAGCAGCCGGGCTTTTCCTGCAGGAAGTAGCTGAAGTCCTCGGCGCCCATCGTCGGCTCGAACTCGATCACGTTCTCGGCGCCGACGAGTTCCCCGAGCAGCTTTCGTGCGAACTCGGTCTCGGCCGGATGGTTGACCGTCGGCGGATAGTTGCGGACGAACTCGAACTCGCATTCGGTCTCGAACGCGGCGCAGGTGTGCTGCGCGATCTCGCGCATGCGCCGCTCGATCAGGTCGAGCACGTCGAGCGTGAAGGTGCGCACCGTGCCCTGCAGCTCGCAGCTCTCGGGGATCACGTTCGTCGCCTCGCCGGCGTGGATCATCGACACCGAGATGACGCCGGTGTCGAGCGGCCGCTTGTTGCGCGAGACGATGGTCTGGAACGCCTGCACCATCTGGCAGGCGACGGGCACCGGGTCGATGCCGAGGTTGGGCATCGCGGCGTGCGCGCCCTTGCCGCGGATCGTGATCTTGAACTCGTTGCTCGACGCCATCACCGGCCCGCTCTTGAGCGCGAACTTGCCGACTGCCATGCCCGGCCAGTTGTGCGCGCCGAACATCGCCTCCATCGGGAAGAGATTGAAGATGCCGTCCTTGATCATCTCGCGCGCGCCGCCGCCGCCTTCCTCCGCCGGCTGGAAGACGAGGTAGACGGTGCCGTCGAAGTTGCGGTGCTTCGCCAGGTATTTGGCCGCCGCCAGCAGCATCGCGGTGTGGCCGTCGTGGCCGCAGGCGTGCATCTTCCCGGCGTGCGTGCTCGCGTGCGCGAAGCGGTTGTGCTCGCTCATCGGCAGCGCGTCGATGTCGGCGCGCAGGCCGACGGCGCGATCGCTCGTGCCGTTCTTGACGATGCCGACGACACCGGTCTTGCCGAGGCCGCGATGGATCGGAATGCCCCAGTCGGTCAGCGCCTTGGCGACCAGGTCGGACGTCCTTTGCTCCTGGAAGCACAACTCGGGGTGGGCGTGGATGTCGCGCCGGATCGCGGTGATCGCCGCGGTGTCGGCGAGGATGGGTTCGATCAGGTTCATGCGCGGATTCCTGCGGCTGCGGCGATCGGGGGGCCAGTTTAGCGACATGGGGGTGGAGATGCCATCGACGGACCTGCGGACCTTGCGCGTCGGGTTGGGAGGGAGTCCAGTGACGGCTTGCGACCCACTGCCGATACCGGCGCAGCGGACTGGTCTGCCGGATACCCCGCAGTCACACTGATGCATAGTTCAGGCTGCCTGACAGGTGAAGCGACGATGTCGCTCTTTATCATGTAGTGCGCGCGCACTACAATGCGCGAATGAAGACCGCTGTCATTCCTCAGGTTCGTGTCGAGCCGAAGTTGCGCGCCGATCTTGATTCAGTGCTCCTGCCTGGCGAGACGCTGACCGAGTTCGTCGAGGCATCCGTGCGTCGCGCCGTCGAGTTCCGCCGCGTACAGACGGACTTCGCCGCGCGTTGCGATGCCTCGTTGGCAGCGTTCGAGCGCACCGGGGTTTCCATCCCGTCGGATGTTGTGTTGTCGAAGCTCGAGGCGAAGGTCGCAGCGCGGGTGAAACAGCTGCGCAAATGACCTTCAAGGTCGAGTTCACCCCTGAGGCGGACGCAGACCTGGATCGTCTGTTCGACTTCCTGCTCGCGCGTGCACAGACCGCCGAAGATGCCATGCGCGCCTACGAGGCGGTAGAGGCCATCCGCATCGCCGCCAACAGCCACCTTTCGACGACACCCTACAGCTATCGCAGGGTCGGTCAGCGACCCACGCTGCGCGAGCTCATCGTTCCGTTCGGCGCGACCGGGTACATCCTTCGCTTCGATATCCGCACGCCGGAGCTGGTGCTGGTCGTGGGTGCGCGTCATCAGCGCGAAGAAGACTTCCACTGAACCTGGAAACGGCCCGAGTTTCTGGCCACAGTGCGGCAGGCCGCCCGCCCGAAAGCCGCTACCCGTTGTCGACCGCTTGTGCCGATTGCAGACGCCGGATGTGCGCTCGCGCCGCCGCTTGTGCAATAGTCACTCCATGACCACGATCGCCGCTTCCGCCGACGCCCGCCGCATCGTCCGCGGCGCCTGTCCGCACGACTGCCCCGACCCCTGTGCGCCGTTCGTCAGCGCCGAGGACGGCCGCGTCCTCGAGCGGCTGACCGACTTCGACCGCGGGCCGACGTTTGACGACTGCTTGGTCGAGGTCGAGGCTTGCGCTTGACGCCATCCGGCCGAGCGCGCCCGAGCCTGCGGCGCGGCGCGTGACAAAGGTGCTGTGGATGGCAGGCCTCGCCTCGATCGCCGTCGCCGCGCTCGCCGCAGGCGCGCTGTGCCTGACCGGCGGCTGCGCCTCGGTCGGCTACGTCGCGCAGTCGGTGCAGGGGCACCTTGCGATCCTCGACGCCGCCAAGCCGGTCGCCGCCTGGGAGGCCGACCCGGCGACGAGCGAGAAGTTGCGCGCGCGGCTCGTGCTCTCCCAGCAGATGCGCGACTTCGCCGTCGCCGAGCTCGCGCTGCCCGACAACGCGAGCTACCGCCGCTACGTGCAGCTCGACCGCGGCGCAGCGGTGTGGAACGTCGTCGCCGCACCGGAGCTGAGCCTGAAGCTCGAGACCTGGTGCTTCCCGGTCGTCGGCTGCGTCGGCTATCGCGGCTACTTCGACCGCGCCGAAGCCGAGGCCTACGCGGCGCAGTTGCACGCGCAGGGCTTCGAGGTGCGCGTCTACGGTGTGCCGGCGTACTCGACGCTCGGCCGGCTGCCTGGCGCGTACTTCGCCGACCCGCTGCTGAGCACGTTCATCGACTACCCCGAGGTCGAACTCGCGCGCCTGATGTTCCACGAGCTGTCGCATCAGGTCGCGTACGCGAGCAGCGACACGATGTTCAACGAATCGTTCGCGACGACCGTCGAGCGCTTCGGCAGCCGGCGCTGGATGGACGAGCGCGCGAGCCCGGCGGCGCGCGCCGAATACCTCGCCTTCGACGCCCGGCGCAAGGACTTCCGCGCGCTGACGATGCGCACCCGCGACGCGCTCGAGCTGCTGTACAAGAGCGGCGCGAGCGACGCCGACAAGCGCGCAGCCAAGGCGGCGCTGATGCAGCGCATGCGCGCCGACTACGCGGCGCTGCGCGACGGCCCGTGGCAGGGCTATGCCGGCTACGACGCCTGGTTCGCGAACGCGAACAACGCATCGCTCGGCGTGCTCGCGGCGTACACCGAACTCGTCCCGGCGTTCGAGCGATTGTTCGAGCAGGAGGGGCGCGACCCGGCGCGCTTCTACGCCGAGGTCAAGCGCCTTGCCGACTTGCCCAAGGACGCGCGGCGCGAGAAACTCGCGGCCCCGCCGTCGTAGAAAGGGAAAGCTTCATGCCCGACATCCGCATCCGCCGCGAACACCAGCTTGGCCTGGCCAGGGCGCGCAAGGTTGCCTGGAAATGGGCCGAGGAGGTGGAGCAGAAGTTCGACATGGAGTGCAGCGTGCTCGAAGGCGAGTATTCGGATACGGTGTCGTTCACCCGCTCGGGGGTGAACGGCGAGCTGATCGTCGCCGGCGACCACTTCGACCTGCACGCGCGGCTGGGCCTGCTGCTCGGCGCGTTCGCGAAGACGATCGAGCGCGAGGTGCTCGACAACCTCGACACCCTGCTCGCGAAAACCGAGAAGGCGGCCGCCTCCGCGCCGGCGAAGGGCCCGCCGAAGACCGCCGCGAAGAAGCCGCGCAAGTAGGCCGCGGCAGCCGCCGTTGGGCGGGGCGCCGGTTATTTCAGCGACTCGATCAGGTCGACGTACTCCTGCATCGCCGCCTTCTCGGTCTTGCCCTTCAGTTCGTTCCAGGCGTCCCACTTCGCGCGGCCGACCATGTCGGTGAAGCCGGGGCGCTTGCCGTCGACGTCGCCGCTCGACGCCTGCTTGTACAGGGCATAGATCTTCAGCAGCGTCTGGTTGTCCGGCTTCTCGGGCAGGGCCTTGGAATCCTTGACGGCTTGTGCGAACTTCGATTTCAGGTCGGCCATGGCGGTGCGCTCCGTGCGGTTGGGACTCTGGGTGAAAATGCCGAAAGGCGCCGCGATGTTATCCGTCCCGCGGGCGCATCAGCCACAAGCCGAACCAGGAGCCTATCGATGCCCGAGACCAGCGAGCGCATGTCGCGCGTGGACACCGCGTGGCTGCGGATGGACAACGACGTCAACCTGATGATGATCGTCGGCATCCTGCTCGTCGAGCCCAGGCTCACGATCGAGGCGCTGCGCGAACGCATCGCGTCCAAGCTGCTGCAGTACCCGCGCTTTCGCCAGAAGGTCGTGCACGACCTGCTCGGCGCGAACTGGGTCGAGGACGACCGCTTCGACATCGCGCGCCATGTCGTCGCGACCCAGCTCAAAAGAGCGCCCGGCCAGACCGAGCGTGAGGCGCTGCAGGTGCGTGCCGGGTCCTTGGCGACGACGCCGCTCGATGCGGGGCATCCGCTGTGGCAGTTCGAGCTGGTCGAGGACTACGAGGGCGGCAGCGCGGTGATCGCGCGCATCCACCACTGCATCGGCGACGGCATCGCGTTGATCTCGGTGATGCTCTCGTTCACCGACGGCGGGGGCGATCCGCCGCAGCGCAAGCGCCGCAAGGCGGCGGAGGAGGAAGAGGCCGACTGGCTGTCGGACGCCGTCATCAAGCCGCTGACCGACGTCGCGGTGAAGGCGATCGGCATGTACGGCAGCGGCATCGCGCGGACGATGGAGGTGCTGTCGCAGCCGCAGCAGCTGCGCGGGTCGATCGCCGTCGCGCACAGCGGCGTGCAGGTCGCGCGCGACGCGGCGGCGTTCGCGCTGATGGACGACGATTCGCCGACGCTGCTCAAGGGCAAGCCGGTCGGCTCCAAGGTCGTCGCCTGGAACGAGCCGCTGCCGCTCGACGAGGTGAAGACGATCGGCAAGGCGCTGAACTGCTCGATCAACGACGTGCTGCTCGCCTGCGCGGCGGGCGCGATCGGCGACTACCTGAAGGAAGAAGGCGACGACCCGTCGGGCAAGGAGATTCGCGCGATGGTGCCGGTCAACCTGCGCCCGATCGAGAAGGCGTGGCAGCTCGGCAACCGCTTCGGCCTCGCGCCGCTCGTGCTGCCGATCGGCATCGACAACCCGATCGAGCGCGTCTACGCGGTGCGCGAGCGGATGCGCGAGATGAAGGGCAGCTACCAGCCGCTGCTCGCGTTCGGCGTGCTCGCCGTCGCCGGGCTGCTCGCCAAGCCGATGCAGGACGCGCTGCTCAACCTGTTCGCGAAGAAGGCGACGGCGGTGATGACGAACGTGCCCGGGCCGAAGACGCGCTTGAAGCTGTGCGGCAAGACGCTGCGCCAGACGATCTTCTGGGTGCCGGCGTCGGGCGACCTCGGCGTCGGCATCAGCATCCTGTCGTACGGCGGCGGTGTGCAGTTCGGCATGATCACCGACGAGCAGTTGTGCCCGCAGCCGCAGCGCATCATCGACCGCTTCTCGACCGAGTTCGAGAAGCTGCTGCTCGTGACGCTGATGCTGCCGTGGGGCGACGATGCGCCGAAGTGATCAGCTCTCGGGCCGGCGCCACAGCCAGATCGCGACGACGAACATGATGGTGCAGACGGCGGCGAACGCCCAGCGCGGCGCGGTGACCCACATGACGCCGGCGCTTGCGACCATCATCACGCTTGCGAACCACTTCGCGCGGCGCGGCACGCTGCCGCGCTCGCGCCACTGGCGCACGATCGGGCCGTAGCGCGGATGCGCGAGCACGCGCGCCTCGAGCGCCGGCCAGCCGCGGCTGCCGGCCCAGGCGGCGACGATCAGGAACGGCACCGTCGGCAAGCCCGGCAGCACGACGCCGACGATCGCGAAGACGACGCAGACGAGCGCGAGCACGCGCCACAGCAGCAGGACGACGGCGCGTTGCAGCATGCGGGGTGACCGTCTCAGCGCGCGCCGGGCGCCCGGCGCGCCG